>NZ_CP151100.1:0-300000 GCF_038096175.1 Nostoc sp. UHCC 0302 | reverse complement strand
TCATCTCTTTCATACCGAAGGAAATCTCCGGGTTGAGCATCAAAAACTCTGCAAACTATTTCCTGAGTTTTTTGATCAGGGTAAACATTGCGTTTGTTATAGAGGCGATAAGCCGTTGCTTGGGGTAAACCAGTCTTTTTGTGAAATTGATAAGCCGTTTCTACTCCTTTAGCTGCTAAGAACTCCTTTAAAACGTTAATCATTGGCATCCCCAAATGACTCCTATATATATACTACCTCCATTCAATGGCACTATCATCAGATGATAAGCAACATTGATTGACCATACCTATTTTGATAGCTAACTCTCATCTAATGGTATGCCTCCATTCATTGACACCTCCATTCAATGGAGGTAGTATTAATACATAGAGGAAAGCTTGACTGCCTAAGCCCTAAAGCAATAAAACATTTTTACAAGCTTTGCTGATTCGAGTCGAGCGCTATGTCTAAACACTGCACTCTATACTCCCCTCTATGTACAAAACAAAGGCGACCGCTCCGGTCTACCAAACAAGTGCGATCGCCTTTTCCCCAATTAAGGAGATAATCATTATGCCTTACAAAACACTGGCACAGCAAACAATTTCCAGCTTTGCAGGCTCTTGCATTGACGAGCAAGCCCTAGCACAAGCAGAACTCGACAACCATCTGGAAACCCAAGCCGAAGCTGTAGCCCCAACCAAAGACCCCCTGACTACTCGCGACCGCCGCATCATTGGCGAGATTATTCAGGTGAAACCCGAAACAGTTCGTACAATCTGGCTTGAAGGCGGGATTACATTATGGGTGCGGTTTCTAGACGGTGGCTGCTTACCCTTTGACCGTAACTGGTTCGCAAAAAGAGTTGCAGAAGTTAAAGCCACGTTACCAGAAACCCCACTGGAACGTAACGAACACCTCAGTGATGAATTGGAAGCAGCTTGCACAAAGTTTGGTTTGACACACGGACAAATTGACTGGCTCTCCTTCAGCACGACTTTATATCTGAACCGTCTGTGTATTGGCTTCATTGGATACAACAGAGTCGGGCAATGGTACAGCCGCCGCAATCAACTGGGGAGCAGTCGTACAGCTGATAGTGTTGATGCTGCAATCGCATTGCTCGGAGTCAGGCAACCTGTAGCTGCGTAGTAGCTGGTATGAAAAAGGCGATTGTCAACTAGCAGGTGCAATCGCCTCACAACTCACAACAAGACTTGTTAATAGAATCATGGCAAATACTACGCCCGGACTTCAAGTAGCCGGCTTTGACGAATCTCTAGAAAAAATTCTGCTACCGCCAACAGACCCAAACGCAGATATCATCGAAATCCCTGGTTACATACTCGTTTACTTCAACGGAGCCTGCCCCAGAGTTTACCGAGTATACATTGCTCATTCCATGCTGGGTGTAATCTTTCAGCACCTCACCCACTGGTCTAACGCTGTGGATCAGATTCGTTATGCCCAAGCTTTAGATGCAGCAATCGGGTTGGATGACTTTATGAAAGTAGCCGGAAAATCCAGAGCAGTAGATAAACCCCTAGCAGCATAGTCAACTTCACCAATTACAACGATGGAATCAACAATATCAATTCCACAAGGCTGGAAATACCCGCACTTTACCTTGGGACAGCGTACAGACGAAGGATTGATTATCGGCATCAAATATTACCACAAGGTAGTCTTTTAGCCCATCAATACGGCAACGATTGGCGTTATGCAGTTATGCCTGATAACAATTCCAAAAACGAACAACACCACACAGAGAACCAACTTCGACTACTAACCCCACAGGAATTAAAAACGCTCTTAGAAGCAGAAATCAAGAAACGACTGTATCAAATTGAACTGCTGACCTACGAATTAAAAGCAATTCCTCGCATTGTCATAAATAGCTAACTCTAGAACGCAAACCCAACACCAACAATCTACGCAATCATGGAGACCATCAAAATCAACAACAGCGTTTTTCTCATTCCACCATCACAACCTAAACTTCAAGCTAATTGTGCTAAAGAATACGGGCAATTCTTACTTGATTGTCCCCCGAAACTCACAATTCTAGAAGCACAAGCAGGGGGATATCTCAAAGGCAATAAAGCAGACTTCGCGATTGCAATTTCTCGCCCTGACCGCCCCATGACTATTAACGAAAACTTTATCAATGAACCATTCACTGAACTGTGGGGTGTTCCTGTGGCTGGGCAATTAAAAGACCAGTTCAAGGGTAGTGCTTCCATGCTGCTCAGTTTTCTGATACACCGCCGTAGCAAAGACAGTTTTGCTGGACTCTACAATCACTTTGCCCATCGTGCATTCCAGCAATGGTGCGAGGAAGGGATGCCGGGAGATCCGAAAGAGTTTTGCTATACGGCGATCGCATCTGTCCTCAAAAATTATATCTTCTGCGCCGAGTTCCAGAAGGTAGACGGTGCGCTGGGAACGTATTGGTTCATTCAGTGGTCATACCGCAACCCGGAATCTGATTTTGAAAGGGACGCATTAGAAGCAGCCGAAATGATTCGCTCTGGTGCTGAAGATGGAACAACTCTGCACTGGGTCACTAACGAGACTTACGAACGCTGGGCAGATAACGCCAACAAGACTGTATCAGCGCTACCCGCAGTTTCGGAAGCAGAAGCCAGAGCATCTCTGCAACCGCAGAACCAGCAGGTGTTGCCACAGAGTAAGAAGCAGTAACGTAGATTCTTTAGTTGATGGGGCGGGTTGTTGAACTGCAAAAGTAAAACCCGCCCTTAAAGCACAGGCGAGGAGATATACGAATGAATCAATTAGCATCGTACAGCAAGCAACAGCATGAAACAACTAACAGGCTCTATTCCCATCGCTGCATTACCAGAATCTACAGCTAGGGGTGCTAAACAACGGCTATTAGCAACAATCGAATGGCTAGATGATGAAGATGCAACCAGTACTACCAATCTCAGGTTGTTAACTGCAATTGTTGAATCAATTCTCTGGTCTGAAGAATCATACAACAGATTTTTGCAGTGTGGCTTTGATGCTGCCATTGAACTATTCGATAACAGTTCCCAAAACTGGGATTTTGAACAAGTAATCTCATCACCTGATAATCCCAGGAATTGGGACGAATGTCAATGACTAGAAATAGAATTAGTATCTTTTAAGGACAATTTGGAGGTTAACTGTGACCCGAAAATGGACTGAAAAAGAATTAGATACTCTCGATATTATGTCTGAAGCCTACACAGTCAAACAAATAGCATATCGGCTAAAAAGACAAGGTTTTCATCGTACACCAGCCGCCATTTCTCAAAAGCTTTTTACTTTGGGTTATTCTCGCAAACCCTCTTTAGATAATTATAGTTGTCAACAAATTGCTAAAGTTCTCAATCTCGATTCTTCTACTGTTTGCCGTTGGGTACGCAAAGGATGGCTTAAAGGTATACGCCGTTCTGCTCGGCATTGGCAAGTTAAATCACGGGATTTGAAAAAGTTTTTGAAGCAACCACCTCCACAAGTTAGAACTCGCATTGCTGAATTGGATAAACAAGCAATTAGTTATCTTGTGGGGTAATCTAGACCTTTATCAAATCAGGAAGCAGAATTCAGAATTTGAGCCTGACTAATTTCTAGATAAATTCGGAACACTACAAGAATTGATTTTTCTAGATGCATTCTTAATTCTGAATCTTTCTTTATATATTTTGGAAAATTAATAGATTCAAAATCTTAACAGGAGGTGATAATAGTGTTAGTTCGATGGAACTTTAAGTTAAAACCCTCTCAATCTCAACAAGCAAAAATGTCCCAGTGGTTAACTACTCTTAGGAAACACAGAAACTATGCACTGAGAGAACGAGATATAGGATATAAAACGAATAACCAAGGCGCGGATGAACCAGTTAATTATGCTTGGGGTAGTTACTGTGATTTGTCAACTAAAATTGAGTATGGTGGATTTTGTCCACTTACTTGTCCTGTGCTTAAACATGGTGTCATCCCAAACTTGAGGGGGGACAAAAAGGGCTAGAATGCAGATAAAATAAGCCTCATAGCCCTTTCTCCTTGTTGATAATACTTACGCTTATTAGGAGCTAGTGTCATTAACTCAGCCACCAATTCATAAGAATTTTCCATGAAATCGACCCAGTTAGACCCATATAATCCAATATAAAAACTGCTATGACGGCGAACTGTCCGCCCAGATTCTTTAATTCTGCCTACATATTTTTGAACACCCATGCGTTTAATTTTTTGACCAGATATAGTTGCAGCCGTGTATGCAAGTGAGATTAATAATATTAGGGAAATTAGCCTTTGACCTGATACATTAGTATCTTCTAAATTATAACCACCGCTTTTAAAATCTCTAAACATTTCCTCAATATCAAAACGTTGTTTATAAGCCTTAATAGCCGAATCTAAATCATCTAAATTAGTCAGAATAAACCAGCCCTCTTCCGGCGCAACTCCAAAACGTTTCCGTTTCCATTTAGTAGCGAGATTAAAGCTAACAAACCCTTGAGATTTCGTATATTTAATACCTTGGTAAAAGAAGGAAAGACCAGGTGCTAAACCCAAATCTCTTAATTGCAGCCAAATTTCTGGTTCTATTTCTATAAATGCGTCCTTTTTTAAGCGTAAGCAGAAATATACTTTCTGCTCTGTGAGCCAGTTAGCCAACTTTATTGAACAAAATTCTCGGTCTCCTAACACTACAATTTTATAATCCTTGAAAATCGGTAATGCTTTTTTAAATACTGCTTCTTGTTCATCAAAATTACTTGAGCCTAACTTGTCTAATAGCTCAAAATATATTGGGATAGACCTTTTGTCCCAAACCACGCTAATCATTAATAGATTAATGCATCCCCAATTAGTCCGATCTATAACTACATAAATAACTTCATTTAAAGGAAAATTTATTTCTAGCCAGCTTTTGATAATTGGAAACCAAATTTCTTCAACATTGATGTAATTTAAAGATAAAAATCGCTGAAGTTTTTTCCTTCTACTTTCAAATAGTATTGGTATTGGTAAAGCAGTCGCTAGCGCCTCAAGGCTAACAGTTTTAATAGATTGTAATAAACAGATAAGGAGTTTTAGTAATAAGTATTCAGTACGTCCAAGCTCTCGCTTGAGGTGTGTCTCGTAGAATTCTGGTAATATTATCATTAAATAGAGCTTATTGCGAATGAATGCTCTTTTTGTTTTACCACAAATTGCTACACTCGTTGCCCTATATCTATTTCAGGGTATTTCGTATCCCCTCAAGCATCCCAAATGATTTAAACATTGCACTCAAAACATCTAAAAATCTTATCAAATGGGATAGCGCTTCTAATATTCAGATAAAAGTTACAACAAGATTAAGACATAGACTGAAAAATTTTGCTGAGATTAATTCAGATGTTTTGCAGTGTAATATTGCTCATTTAGACGCTGCCTTCACAAACTTTTGGCAACATGGTAGGGGATTTCCACGTTATTTACAGAAGTTAAACAGTTTCGAGTACAAACCAGGGCAAGTCAAGCTTCGGGCAATTAAAGATAATTATGCTATTATTTATCTTCCAGGAATCGGCAATGTCAAAATGCACAACAGCCGGGATTTCACTAGCATTCAATCCTTGAGAAGTTGCACTGTCAGCATATCAGGTGGATACTGGTTTATCTCGATGTTAGTTAAAACTCCCCAAGAATTACCTGATGAAAAACCGATCTCTGAAATTAAATCAGTAGTCGGTATCGATGTAGGAATCAACAAGCTTGTTGCTCTTTCAGACGGGAGTTTTGTCGAAAATATTAGAGTTACAACTAACCCCAGGACATCTAGGCGTTTGGCGATGCGTAAACGTGCTGCTAACCGCAAGTGTCAAGATTCTCAAAATCAAAAAAAGGCATACACTAGCCTTGCCAGAATACAACATAAATTAGCACAACATCGAAGCGGGTATAATTGGCAAGCTGCTAATAAAATTGTTAAGACTGCTGACTCTATTGCACGTGAAGGCCTCGATATCAAAGCGATGGTAAGACGTGCTAAACCAAAACATAACGGCAAAGGTGGATACAACAGAAATGGTGCTAGTCGCAAGGCTGGTTTAAACAGGGCTATCCTTGATTGTGCTTGGGGTGATTTATTTACTAAAATTGCTTGGTTAGCTGCTAAGTCTGCAAAGCCAGTTTTTGTCGTTAACCCTCGACATTCATCACAAGAATGTCCAAAATGCGGACATATCGACAAACATAATCGCAGTGGCGAAAAGTTCTTATGTACTAATTGCAGATATACAGAACACGCTGATACCAAAGCTTCTAGAACAACTGCAAAACGTGTAGGATTAGTCTTTCCCAAAAATCAAAAGCGCGAAGTCGGCGGGGTCGGTTCCCGTCCAATCGAACTTTGTAACAAGACTCTACCGGGGGACTCTCGGAAAGTTATGCCTGTGAAGATATCACTGCCGATGGGTGGGGAGTCCAGGAACCATGCCTATGAGCAATTGGCTATTCAGTTAAGTCTGTTTGATTTAACACAGTATACAGTTGCTGACAGTCGGAAATCCAAGAGATACGGCAAAAACTCTTAGAGAATCTGTGCATCATTAGACCACAGAGTGTCAACGCACTGCTACTTATTCCAAGGCTGGCTCAAGTTGGTTTCAATGGAATAATTTTACGCCGTGGAGGTAATACGCTAGAACACAACTAGTAAAAAGTGAGAAAGCTTATGAACTTTGGAAACATCAAATTACCTTCTGATAAGTATGATTGCAAAATTTATGCCTATCACGACTTTCGGATTGAAATCAATTTCTATCGAGAAGTAGATTCCGAAATTGTCAATGATCTTCTTTCTTTGGCACAAGATGGCGTAGAAGTTCATGATTACCGAAAAAATCAAGGTTATTTTTTTATTGGCAAAAGCCCATACAACAACAAAGAATTAGCCCAAGCTATCGCACTTCATCTAGAACAAAAACATCATCTCAAGGTATTTAAAGAAGGATTTACTGAACCCTAATTAAACTGCTTCACGTTAACAAGTAAGAGGAAAATATATGCAACTCGGATACTTCCAGAAAGATGTACTCATTGAAAAGTTAGCCCGTAACTTCTACACAATTCAAGGCTATGTAGTTCCTGAAGACTACCGGATGCAATTAGCCACACATCCGCAAGAAAGGGCGTGTGTAGCAATGGCTATTTTTGCAGTAGAAGAATTTGAATCAATCAATGGTTTATCAGAAGAATATGAAGATGATGATGACGAATATGAAACCGATTGTTTATTCCCTGAAGAACGTTTGTTGCCAGGGGTTCAGTTAAAGCGTGAGTAGTACACCTTTGTAAGTACTTTATTAGAAATTACAAGATGAGGAATAGATATGAAAGTCGTAGTCACAGTAGTTGAAAAAGTCCAGAGTGTTGCCCACATAGATGTTCCTGATGGACTCTCAACAGATAGCATTAAGCAGCACATTGTAGACCGCTATAACAGTGGTGAAATACTGACTGATTTGAATATTTTCCACGTTGATTTTGAATCAATCAGCGCCAAAATTGTTAAACAAACACCAGAGGACTCAGTATGACTGTTGCACAACTTCTGACACCACAACCACAAACTATTAGTAGGCATCCTCTGAACTTCTACGAGTCTCCATCATGGTTCACAACTGAACTACTGCGCCATGTTCCGCTATCTGGTGTGATTGGGGAGCCATGTGTTGGGATGGGGGCGATTGCTTCTTTGCTTCGGGTTTGGCCTGATACCGATAGAGTTTGGACTAACGATATTGACCCCGACAAAGAGGCTCATTTTCACCTAGACGCAACGCTATCCCAGTCATGGGAGAAATTCCCTGAATCGGATTTTGTAGTGACTAACCCCCCATATTCTGATCTCGTTGCACCAATTATCAAGAATGCCTATCACAAAGCTCGTGTAGGGGTTGCGGCGTTCTTGTTAACCAGCTTTCTCGAACCCTGTGATGATCGGGCTGCATTCCTCGAAGAATATCCGCCGTCACTTGTACTGATCATGCCTCGTTACTGCTTTCGCAAGGATAAGAAAGGTAAGCGCTGGGCAACAGATAACATTACAATTTCGTGCTTCGTTTGGGACAAACGCACTACACAACAACGAATTATTATACGCCCTGCTAATAGAATTGCTGGCTTTTACAAAACCCCAGACAAAGCGATTAGCCCTGAATCCGCTTTGACCATTGTCAATGCAATAGCTAGCGGTCAAATTGCCTCTACCTATGTGTGACTAAAGCAAAAACCCCACCTGTAAACGCAGTGTGGGGCTAGATAAATCCCGTATATGGGGTGAGAAATATGAGTAGAGATCAAGAGTTACTACAAAACAATTGCTGGAGGTTTTTATGAGCAAAGTTGTAGCGGGCAAATCTCCTAAACAGCATTATACCCCAGTATCTAATGCTTTAATTCGTAATCCGGAAATTGATGACGGTACATTCAGATTAATTTGCTGGATGACATCACACGTTGAAGGCTGGGAAGTCAACTTCGCTAGCATTCAAAAAGCCTTGAGTTATGGTCGAGATAAACTACGAAAGATCCTCAAAACTGCGGAAAATCAAAACTATTTAGTTAGAAGAAAAATCCGTGTTGAAGGTGGACTATTTGATTTTGAATACCATATCTTTAAAGATACGGAAGATGCGATCGCTTTCCGAGAATCCTTACCACAAGAGGAATTAACCAGTGACGTGTTTTCAGGAGGTGGTTCAACCAGGGGTGGATCAACCAGAGGTGGTTCAGCCAGAGGTGGTGAATCAGACCCTCATAAAGAAGAACAATATAGAGAAAACCAAATTAAAGAAGAAAAAAGGGGAGAAGACACCCCTACCCCTCAAAGTGACTTTGTGTCAGATGAGTTAAAAAATTCTGAACAAATCGAAGTCGAGAAATTAAAACCGGAACCAATTACCCAAGAGCAAGAACAAGACAAAAACCCAAAACCCCAGCAACTTACTTTCTTGTTAAATCAATCTGAGTCTTTGGCACAAACCGATGACCCTAACTCTGAATCAAAAGTTCCGAGCAAGTTCGACAATCTCGAACAATCGAATAAACTAGCCCGAACTGAAAAACGAATGGTGAAAGTCAGCGATGAAGAAATATGCCGTTTATTCCTTGAAGCTTATAACGCGCACAAGCCGTCTAATTTCACCGAACATACCAAAATCAATCCAGAACACCTGAAGAAGATTAAACACCTTCTTAAGGACTTTCCAGACACCGCTATTGAGATATTTGTATCAGCACTCACCTGGGTCAGAGAACAATCCGATAGTTGGTGGCGACAAAAACAATTTTCCCTGAACAATTTGATGACCAATGGCAAAATTCTCGACTACGCCGATAAACACATCACTGCAATGAAGTACGACGCAAGTTACCGCTTACGCGTCGAAGGTCGAGCGCCATCAATGGACTTGAAGCGAATGCTGCCGAATGTTGAGGGTATATCTCAAGCTCAGTACGAGGATGTCTTTGCTCGACAGCAACAACTAGACCGAATCTCTAAAGCTTCCAGTACCAAATTTGAATTGTAGGAGTGTTGTTTTGATTACTAAACTCAAGTTTGATAACGGCATTGCGCTTTTAGAAAAACACTTCCGCCGTGAATTATGCCCAGAAGCGATCGCAATTTGGTCAGAATACCTCAATGAACATCTTGACGATCAAGAATTTACTTGTGCAGTTAAAGAAGCAATTCTGACTTTAGATTTCTTTCCCAGTGCCAAGAAGTTAGTCGAGTTTGCCACTGCCAGTTACGAAGTGCAAGCGATCGCTGATTGGCGTATGATTATAAGAGCCGCAAAAAGTTCTAATGAGCAATGGCAATTAGAAATTCTTCAACCTCTCAAAGAACGCGCTCATGTTGCACTTAAAGCTATTGGCGGATTGCAGCCAGTTGCAATGGCTGAAGAATGGCAACTACACAGGTTGGAGAAACAGTTTATTACTGTTTATTGTGCAACTCATGACAACATCAAGTTTTTACCACCTTCACCACCATCAAAGCAGTATCCTCTTGAAGTAATTCCACAGTCATCTGATAGTAAACCAATTGATTTATCAACCAAGTCCCCATCAATTCGTCGAGTGTTGGAAACTCTAAATTTACGTTCTAATGGTCTTGATATTCCACCAGAGCAAGCGTGCATTAATGCTTTTGCTCGTTATGATTGGCAAATTGATTCTGGACGATTGGATTATTTTGTACAGTTAGATAAAGATGCTAAACAGCAGTTTATGACCAAATTTGGCTTTGCAATGAGAAACAAGACTTTGTGGCGTTCAGCAACATCAGTCTTTGATGAGATTAGTGGTTATCGAGTTCCAACTTCCCAAATTGATGCTAAAGCAATTGCACGAGAATGGTTGGCACAAGATGAAGATGTGGAGTTTTAGCTCATGAAAAAGCTTGTAAACCAAAATTAACTATCTCTAGTGTTCTCAAGCCTTATTAAAAATTGGACTTCAGTAATAAAAAGCGGAGGAAGATATGCAACCTCCACTTGGAGACAAACTATTAAACGTCTATGACTCGAGGATTATTTTTTCAATGCTAATGTACTAAAATTAAGGAATCATCACCGAAAGAAATATATTCAATTACCTCTTAAGGAATAACTGAATTCTTGATAGTTTGTTTCAGCAGATAACTCCACAAAAATAAGTCATTAGTCGGAACCTACCAAGGGCTCCTCCAATAATGGACAGCGATATCTGAGTCGAATGGCACGCTTGTTAAGCACAAACCCTTGATCTAACTGGATGAGAGGGTGTGGGGTGTAGGGAATTAAGAAGATGTTAAACTCCGCCGCGCAACTAAAATTTAATTGTCTTAAACACAAACCTGCAACCCTACCCCCAACAAAGAGCCCTGACAAAGGCATTGCGGAAATGATTGTTGTCAAGCAAAGGAATGGCCCTACTGGTACAGTCAAGCTGCTTTTTGATACCCAGTATATAAAGTTTAAAAATTTAGTTAGACGCGATTAGATAAATAAAAAATCTATGTGAATATAGCTGAGTCCACTTGCCAAATGTTAGGATTATTCGACTAAAAAGGATGAAAAAAATTGAGTTTTGATAACACTGCTAAGTATTTAGCTGAAAAATATCCCGCCGAGTTTGCTAAGTGGTTACTAACCTCAGAGCCACAAGAAGTTACAGTTTTGAAAACTGAACTTTCTCTTGAACCAATTCGTGCTGATTCTGTAATATTTCTGCAAACGGAAAGCCGAATTTTACATATTGAGTTTCAGTGCGGCTCGTTTCTAGGTAAATACATAATCTAGAGTATGTTTTGAAGGTAACACTCAAAACGTATAACTGTTCCTCTGATGTGGGTGAAAGTCCCACCCTTTAAGAGATAAGTGACTCCCAATCTGACCACACCGAATAGGCTCGGAATCCTATAGAGTGAAGCTGGTAACAGGGCGCAACCAGTTGTAAAACAAGCAGGTAACAACACTGGCGCTAATGGGGGGATGATATGGGCAAACAAGTTCTAGAAAAGTGTCTCACGATGAAAACGACAACCTGAGTAACAAATGTAGATTTCATCCTCATATATTCTCGCAGCATTCCTGGAATGATAGCTGCAATCTCCGAGAAGAGGATAGGCAAATTGAACTACCCTAAGTCATCAATCAATCTCAGGAACGGAACGAGTAAAAACTATATACAGGTCTAGGGAAAAGGTCGAAAACCCTAGTAGGTAAGACGAGCTACGGAACACCTGTATATAGGGTAGGACAGAGCGTAACTGCTCTGAGGTATTCAGAAAACACTTGTTTGGAGTAGAGCATGATTAGGCACAGTATAAAAACTAGTGAATCATGGAAATCATTACCCTGGAAGAAATTTCGGGTGAACCTTTTCCGCTTACAAAAAAGAGTGTTTAAAGCTGTTCAAGTTGGTGATATGCGTAAAGCAAAGTCATTACAAAAGCTGATTCTGAAATCTCTTGCTGCTAGGTTTTTGGCTATCAGACAAGTTACACAGCTAAATGCTGGGAAAAAAACGGCTGGCGTTGATGGTAAAAAGTCCCTTTCATCTAAGGAACGATTCACCCTTGAGCTACTACTTAAGAATAACGTCAAAGATTGGCATCATCAACAATTACGGCTGATACCAATTCCGAAGAAAGATGGCTCCACCAGATTTCTGAAAATTCCTACTCTGGCGGATAGAGCTTGGCAATGTCTCGCAAAATTCGCACTGGAACCAGCGCATGAAGCAATATTCCATGCTCACAGTTACGGGTTTAGAACTGGACGCTCGGCACAAGATGCTCAGAAACAGATATTCAACAACCTACGCTCAAAAGTAAACGGAATATCCAAACGAGTTATAGAACTCGATATTGAGAAATGCGTGCGCCGTGACAGTTAACGCGGTATCCCCAACCAAGTTGGGAGAGACTAAGAAGAACGTCTCTAAGTCGACCAACTTACCTGGAGTTGAAAGACAAAAGGGACAACAGCATGTTGGTAAAGCCGGAAATAGAGAGAAGGCGTTAAAACTAGAGTCCGGCAAGACTTGTGTGACATGGTGAAGGTTAAACTACCTGAAGCCCAATTCTGACGGTATACGCGATTGCCTATTCCTACAACGCCTAAAAAGGAATAATCGTTTGTGTGTAGTTTTAAACATTTGAACCACACAACTTCTTCAAACGAAGTCAGCCA
The DNA here is from genome assembly GCF_038096175.1 of Nostoc sp. UHCC 0302. Classification (NCBI taxonomy): domain Bacteria; kingdom Bacillati; phylum Cyanobacteriota; class Cyanophyceae; order Nostocales; family Nostocaceae; genus Nostoc; species Nostoc sp. UHCC 0302. The sequence goes on along the minus strand of NZ_CP151100.1, from coordinate 287,290 downwards.
GCGATGAGATGGCTTAACGAATGAATGGGACACCTAAATCACACTATTACGTACTGAGTTAATAAAGCGCGGGATGACCTACGGGGGGCGACCCCTATGGTTACAGAGTTCCTATAGTAGTCCGAGGACGGGAAAGCCGTCTACATGGCGAAGAGGAACAGGTATTCTTCACACTTGTATCGAGAGGTACGCGAGATGCGAAACGCCGAAACGATTTTAAGTGTAATCCGAGACAGAGGCTACCGTGGTTTACCTCTGGATGATATCTACAGACAACTTTTCAACCTCAATTTATACCTCTTGGCGTACAGCCGCATCTACAAAAATGATGGGACAATGACGCAAGGAATTACATCAGAGACTGCTGATGGGATGTCCATCAAAAAGATTGAAAACCTCATAGAGGATATTCGCTATGAACGTTTTCGGTGGACACCAGTACGGCGAATTAATATTCCCAAGAAAAATGGAAAAACTCGACCTCTGGGTATTCCCACTTGGAAGGACAAATTGATTCAGGAAGTAATACGTTTAATATTAGAAGCGTACTACGAACCTCAATTTTCTAACAGCAGTCATGGTTTTCGACAAGAGCGCGGATGTCATACGGCACTAACAGTAATAGACCGTACTTGGCAAGGAACTAAATGGTTTATCGAAGGAGATATTCGCGGTTGCTTTGACAATATAGATCATAAAATCTTAATGTCAATCTTACGCGAGACAATCCAAGATAATCGTTTCTTGAGATTGATTGAAAACTTACTCAAGACAGGTTACTGTGAGCAATGGAAATATTATTCCACCCTGAGCGGAACGCCGCAAGGCTCGATTGTATCACCCATACTCGCCAATATCTATCTTGACAAATTCGATAAATTTATCGAACAGATACTCATCCCAGAATATACGCTTGGTAAACATCGGGCAGAAAATCCAGAGTATTCAAAACTCGTAAAACTTGCTTGGTATTACAGGAAAAACGGACAAGTTGATAAAGCGCGTCAACTGGAAATTAAATACCAGAAAATGCCTTCTAAAAATGTTCGTGACCCTGAATACAGAAGGTTAAATTACGTCCGCTATGCAGACGATTTCCTACTTGGTTTTATTGGCTCGTTCCAAGAAGCAAAAGAAATTAAGGAAAAACTCAAGACATTTTTAGCTGAAAATCTCCAGTTGGAACTGTCACCAGAAAAGACCCTGATTACTAATGCTAGGAATGAGGCAGCAAGCTTTCTAGGTTACAAAATTCTAGTCCAATATTCTGACGATAAGCATACCAATGGTAAACGCTCAATCAACGGAATTATTGCACTAAGAATCCCAGCAAGATTTATAGAAGAAAAATGTACCCTATACATGAGGAATGGTAAACCCATTCATCGCCCTGAATTAATAAATGATGATGATTTTACTATTATCAACATTTACCAATCAGAATTTAGAGGGTATGTACAATTCTATAGCCTTGCCCAAAATATTGCATGGCTGCGAAAACTTCAATGGATTATGTCGAGTTCGCTGATGAAAACCCTTGCCTGTAAACACAAAACTAGCGTGGCTAAAATCTGCGCCAAGTATAAGAAGACGGTAAAGCTTCCACAAGGCTTGAGAAAGTGTGTGGAAATAACTGTCCTGGTAGAAGGTAAGAAATCCCTGGTGGCTCGCTTTGGCGGCATCCAATTAAAACGCAACCTAAAAGCAACCATTCTAGACCTGCCAACAAATAGAAAGCCTGCGTTCAGAAATGAACTAATTAAACGGCTTCTTGCTTCAGAATGTGAGATTTGCGGGGCAAAAGGTGATATTGAGGTTCACCATATTCGTGCCCTTAAAGACCTCAAAGCCAAGGGTAGAAAGGAAAAACCGCAATGGATGCAAATTATGTCCGCACGTAGAAGGAAAACTCTCATGGTTTGCCCTCAATGCCATGATGCAATACACGCTGGTAAACCAACATCTAAACGAGTCTCGTGATAACAGAGTACTGGAGAGCCGTGTACCTGGAAATCTCGTAAGCACGGTTCGGAGGGGGCTAGTTAGAAAAGGAGCTAATAATTGGAAACCTCGCTAGCTAGCTACCCACTTTCGACAGGATTAATCATTCCACCATCATGAACAGCTTGATTGCTCCCTGTGGGCTAAAAATCGGAATTTTCCGATGTCTAAAATCTGGTATTAATCCAGAATTCCCGGAACAAGGAACATGTCAAGGTGGTGTGGTAAGTCCATTACTAGCTAATATCGCTCTCAACGGAATAGAAGAAATACATCCATCAGTCAGATATGCTGACGATATGGTATTTTTCCTAAAACCGAAAGATGACGAGAAAGAAATACTTGTAAAAATCAGCCAGTTCTTAGCAAAAAGGGGATTAAAGGTTAGCAATAAGAAGACAAAGCTAACCGCATCGACAGACGGGTTTGATTTCCTCGGCTGGCACATAAGTGTCCAGAAAAACGGAAAGTTTCGATGTATTCCCTCAGTGGAAAATTTCCAAGCATTTCGTAAGAAAGTAAAACACGTAGTTAACAACTCGAATTATGGCGCTAAGGTAAAAGCGAGCAAGCTGGCACCAATAGTAAGAGGTTGGAGAAATTACCACAAGTTCTGCAAAATGAATGGTTCTAGATACTCTCTATACTTCATGAAAAACAGAGCTTTTAAGGTATTTAACAAAGAAGCAAAACAGAATCGTCAAACTAGTAAAGAAATATTAGATAAAGCGTTTCCGTCAGTTTCTTACTCTGAAAATCGCCATATCAAAGTCAGAGGGGATAAATCACCATTCGACGGAGATTTAGTCTACTGGAGCGAAAGAAACAGTAAACTATATGACGGTATTACCTCGAAATTGCTTAGAAAGCAAAGCCATACTTGTGGATATTGTGGATATAAGATCATACCTGGAGAACGGGTTAATCTACACCATAAAGACGGCAATCATAATAACTGGAAAGATGTCAATCTAACCGTTTTACATGAAAGTTGCCATGACTATATTCACATGAGCAAAAAAGGTATTGAAGATACGGGAACTGTGGTAAACTCAGTCGATTCTTGCTAAGGAGAACCTTTGCAAAATCATCGGAAAATTACTACAAGTCAGTTTGACTCTTGCCTTTAAGAATGTCGGAAGCTGGATGCTGTCAAAGCAGCACGTCCAGATTTAACAGAGAGGTGCGGAGGATAATACCTCCCATCGACTCTACCAACACTTACAAAATCTACTCCTCCGATTCCATTGCGGATGCTAGATTATTACGTCAGGTTGAAACGTCAATATGGTAAACCAGTAACACAGGTAGTAGTTTTCTTACAACAAACTGACGATTCAATTGCTTTTACTACAGAATATACTGATGAAGGAACGATTCACCGCTATCGAGTTTTACGGTTATGGGAACAGGATTCTACGCAGTTTCTTGATAATCCAGCACTGTTGCCGCTAGCCCCTTTAACTCGAACTGACTCTCCACAAAGATTATTAGAGCAAATTGCTGACAGACTCGTTAGAATTCCAGATAGGAATGAAAGACAGAATATTGCCGGGTGTACTGAGATTTTAGCTGGTTTAAGGTTTAGTAAGGACTTAATTCGCCAATTTTTACAGGAGGAGATTATGCAAGAATCTGTTATTTATCAAGATATTGTTCAGAAGGAAGCTTTTAAGTTTTTCTATCGTCAATTAAATCGACGCTTTGGAGAAATTGATACATCCATAATTGAACGAATTCGAGCGCTATCTACTGAGCAATTAGAGGCTTTAGGAGAAGCCTTTCTAGATTTTTCATCAGTTGAAGATTTAGTAGCTTGGTTAAACAGTAAATAGTTGGTGATTAATCTTAGCTGACATTTCTCCAAGTCTATAATTATTGAAACTTGGGAATTTCAATAATTAATGCAGATGTTGGTATATAAAAACCTCTGCATTACACCACAATTAACTATTTCTAATATTCTACCGTCTTATTAAAAATAAGTTGATAAACATAAAAAAGCCGGAGAAAAATCGGACGTAATCCTCGGCTTTCATGAATCTAAGACTAGCCTCTATGGTGGTACATTACATTCAAAAATACCTGACTTAATGGTATATATCCTACTCTATCAAAAGACAGAGTTTAACTCATTTTTAGATTAGAGTTTTGTTACTAAACTCAAGCATTTATGAGAAATCTGGAATAATAACTAATCAGATAAAGTATTCATGTGAAAAACCCATCATCATTACTGAAAAATTAGAAAAGAGGCTTACACATGACTAAAATCATTGCTGGTACAGGCCACCGTCCCGAAAAGCTTGGGGGACACAACGAAGAAGTTTTTATCCGATTAATAGCCTTATGCAAAGTGTCTCTCCAGAAAATGCAAGCTACGGAAGTCATTAGCGGTATGGCATTGGGATTCGACCAAGCCCATGAAGAGGCTGCAATTGAGTTACAAATCCCCTTGATTGCAGCAGTCCCATTCAAAGGACAAGATGATAAATGGCAGCCACAAGATAAAGAACGTTACGAACACATTCTGTTTCAAACTTCATCAATTATCTATGTTGATCTCCTTGAAGAATATTCAGCATCATCATCAGGATATAGCAGTGAGAAGATGTACAAGCGTAATCAATATATGGTGGATCACTGTGATGAAGTATTAGCGCTTTTTAATGGTGCGGCTAGTGGTACTGGTAACTGTGTTAATTATGCCGAGAGCTTGGGCAAGCCAATATTCAATGTTTGGAAGTCATGGGTTAAGTATCGGGGCTTTTGAAGATTATGAAGTACAGCATTGAACTTTTAAACGAAACTACAAAGTTAACTTTGATGATTCAAGACAAGCTTGATTGTTCATTTGAAGAAGCTTGCGAAGTTACAAAAATTATCTTTCGTCAAGTAAAGAGCAAGGAACTTCTGATAGATAACTCTTTGAAATCTTTACTGCCTGATTTTCTCGAACAAGTAAGAAACACCAGTAAATAAATACAACAATATGCACAACCAACCCAAAACAGGACATCTCAAAAACTTTTCCGGCTTACAAATTGAATCCGCTATCGCTAAAGCATTTAAGGATCTGACAAATTCTGAACATGAGATTGAGATGATCACATTCCAAATTGAAAGAAGTTCCGACGAAGTAAAAATTGTCTTTTACGCCAGGCAAGAAGCTGAAAATGGTTGAAACTTACCAACAACTTTTACAACAATGGGCAGCTCTTGCCCCTGATGAATGTTTAGAAACGCAACGAAATTACAAATTCAAAGTCAAAATCTTACCAGCAGTTGAAAAATGTTCTTCTACAGAAGCGTGGCGTTTAATTACTACCGAAAACTTTACTTGGCATTTAGCGAATGGAAAAGATTTTACTTTGTTGCAGTTGAATTTTATCTTGCTCATAATTTTTTACCACTTCACAGATCGACAGGTCAATATCAATTTCACTTTCTCCGAGCAAGGAACTATCGCCACAATCTGTAACGGGCTGAAGTCGCAAATACATCCACATCCGGCACTTGCAGCTTTAGATGCTTATGTTCAACTACTGAATTTTTAGAGGCGCTGCTATGAAAGCGATATCTGTTCGTCAGCCTTGGGCATGGGGAATTATCTACTCCACCAAAAACATAGAAAATCGTGGCTGGCCCATCAATTATCGAGGCGATATTCTCATCCATGCAGCGAAAAAGTGTACCAAGAAAGAATACGAAAGCGCCTTTATCTTCTGTAAAAGCATAGGTATATTTATTCCAGAGTTAAAAAGCCTCCGTCGTGGTCAAGTCATCGGCATCGTCACAATAGTTGACTGTCGGTTCTCACAAGTTGCGTCTGGCTGGGGGATGCCTGGGCAATACCATTGGCTGTTGGAGAATCCACGAGAGATCACACCGATTCCCTACATTGGGCAGTTGGGGATTTTTGAAATACCAGACGATTTGGTGAAGAAAGTAACAACAGAAGCAACCTCAGTGGTCAACTTCCAAACTTAGCAAAGTACAAAGAAAAAGGTTCGCGGCGTTAAAAATGTAGTTCCGCGCACCTATATAAATTCCCTTTAATTTAAACTCAGATGAAACTTTACCACGACGAGAGAAAAATAAATAACTTAGCGATTTTTAGTTTAAATGCTTGTAAAACTTAGTGAGCAAAAGCATTCATTGGTATAACGGAATGACAACACATAAAAAAGATGGAATTCTTTCGTGGAAGCTCCTATCTTTATTTAATTACACACTTTGCATAACTAGAATTCTGTTTAGATGTTGGCAAATTATATTTAATAATTTTTGTCCATAATATGCTCTCCTACCTCAAACTATAGAGCATATTTCTTTTACCTTCAGAATTAATCTAGTGGCAAATCAAAGCAGGAATCCGAACCAATAACAAATAGGATGAAGCATTTTTGTGAAAAAGGAAACGTCATTCATTACCAGAGTTAATTTATGCCTAAAACTGGCGGTAACAACAGGCTACACTCTCCAGTTCCTACTTTCGATGAGCCTGTAAGCATTGAGTTATCTGCGACACCCGAAAAATTCTTAGAGAAAGGGATGAAAGCCGCATGGGTGGAATCGGTTGGATGTCTTTATCCGTACATTGAAACTAAAAAGCTACAAAATAGTGAGACTGTTTCTTATCCGCGTGTGATTAGTGAACGTGACCCAAATAACCCCTTTCATTGGCGATGGGCTTTTAATTGGAAGGAAAAACACAATGGAGTCTGGAAAGGACGAAGTATAGGTTCAATTCCCCCTGGCGCTGTCCCAATGATTCGGACACTACAACAGCAGGGGGCAACCAGGGAAGATATTATCGCTTTTATCAAAAAAGCGAAAACCAAAAAGACATCACCAAAAATTTTAGATGTCTGCAAGAATTTTGATAACACAAAATTAAAACCAACACTTCCAGATGATGCCCCCATCGCTGTAGTACTTTTCGCGGGTGGCGGTGGGATAGAAGCGGGGATGGTCGAAGCTGGTATTCGTCCGGTCATCGCGGTGGAATTCGACCCGACTAAACCAGATTTAAGTCAGGCGATCGCCAAAACTCATCACCGCAATTTCAGCGAATACGGCTGCAAAGTCATTCAGCTAACAGTTCAAGAAGTAGCGCAGTCACGATTCATAGGTTTTCCCCGCCGCCCTGACTATCTCCATGCCTCCCCAGTATGCGCCAACTTCAGCCAAGCCCACACAGCCAAAGCAGGCAAGGGCATTGAAACGGTTGATGATCTGACGGCAGCATTAGCTGTAGCAGAAGCTATCCGACAGTTGCAGCCACGGGTGTTCACGCTGGAGAATGTGCCGCGCTATCAGAATAGCCAGAGTTTCAGTATCATTCTGTCAGCTTTGGAAAAAGAGGGGTACTCAGTTGATTACAGCGTGGTCAACATGGACAAATTTAGACTACCCCAGGCGCGGCGGCGGTTAGTTCTGGTTGCCAGTAGGGGGTTTCGCGTTGCAATACCCACTCACAGAAAACAAATAGGGTGGTATGAGGCGATCGCTCACCTCATCCCCACCATGACCGATTCCCAACTACTCCCCAAACAACGGCAAGCGGTAGAACAATTTCTGATGGCTAACGAACCAACGCCATTGCTAATACAGAGAGTTGGGGGACGTACAGAGTCAAAGTATAAACCTGCACACTTGCCCTGTAACACTATCTTACGATCACATTTCACCGACCACAAAGGCTGCAACCGTAGTAAGTTCGCTAATATCTGGTTGCCGGATGGTACGGTCAAATCCTTGTCTATTGAAGGGGCTGCAATCTTGCAAGGGTTTCCCAGTTGGTACGAATTCCCCAACAAAACTGCTACGGCGGGGTCAATCATCGGCTACTCTGTCCCTCCCAGTTTTGCAAGTCAGTTATTCGCATCAGTACAAAGTACATTAAAAGGAGCCGACATAGTATGACTAATCTTGTCCACGACTTAGAACAGTGCTGGTACATTTCCCCGCCGTGGGGCCCACGAATCCCGCCGTTACTGGTAAGTTTGCTTGAGCGGGTGTACGTCAAAAGAGTCAAAGCATTCGGTTACTGCTGTGGGGTGGAATGGTCACAACAGGGTTGGAAATACGAGATTGCTACTGGTAATGACAATATTACTGTTTTGAGACACGAACTTATTGGTACAGGAAATTTGCAACCGGTTACTAAAGAAAAACCTGTGTTTCGCTTGGGTGAGTTGGTCGAGTTTCGGTTTCATGGTGATGGGCCACCCATAAGGATTGTCCAGGGGATTCATTTGATTACCGATTGCTGGTTCTACAGTGTGGAGTGGATGTCGCCGGGGATATCTGAAAAAGGTGACGAGGTTTTTACCTCCAGAGATTCTATTGCGCGGGTGACTGACTATGATTTGGAGCGGGTGCGATTATGACAGTGTACACTTCATACTACCGTGGCGAAATCCGAGGCGAGGGCATCTCCATCTCGCTGTACCCTCCCAAAAACTGGAAAGGCAAACACCTTCCCCTGTTCGCGCCAACTCCAGAACTCCTAAAGTGGTGGAAGCCCTAGCTATCTAATTGGTATACAAAGCAGGTAAACTGAGGAAAGCACCTAGCAGCAGTAAAAAATTAGTGATAGTAAAGTTGCCTCGCCATCGCCCAGAACGAAAATTCAGTAATATCAAACGAATAGTATTAGAATGTTCACTCATTGAGTGCGTGCATTGTGGGGCAGAATTAGCGCTACGCAGACCAAGACACATGCGTAAAACCATTCAAACAATGGATGGTGCAGTATTTGTGGCAGGCAAGAGTAAAGAATGTACCAATCATAGTTGCACACATTTTGGTAAACATTACTACGCGACTGGCGTGTTAAAATACAGTCTGCCTTACAGTACTTATGGGCTAGACGTGCTGGCATTTATTGGTTGGCAACATGAAAATGAGCATCAACAGTTGGCAGAAATTCGGCGCTTATTAAACCAGCGTGGTGTTGAAATTAACGAAAGCAATGTAGGTAAGCTATACCGTCAATTTCTGGCACTATTGGGTGGAACGATTGCACATACACAGGAGAAATTAGCTGCCACAGCAGTCCATCATGGTGGCTTGATTTGGGCAATAGATGCCTTACAGCCCGAAGGCCACGGAACCTTACTGTATGTATTGTACGAGGTATTAAGCGGTACACCAGTAAGTGGAATTCAGTTACCACAGGCACAGGCACAAAGGTTAATTGAGTGGCTGCAACCATATAAAGAGTTACCGTATAAAGTGCTAGCAACATTGTCAGATGGGGAAAAATCAATCATTGCGGCAATGAATTCAAGTTGGCCAGATGCACCCCATCAACGTTGTCAAGCCCACTTTCTCAGTAATTTAAGTGAAGTGGTGCTGCCATTAGACACAAAGCTCAGACAGCAATTAAAAGCAGATTTAGATGATCTGCCAAAAGTCCCTGAGTACTCAGAAAGAGCCCAACACCCAGGCTCCGAACAGCAGCAAGACAGTCTCCCTTTTTTTCAGGAATCCCCTATTTGTCACGAGACATAGAGTTAATGGCAATCGAATCCCAGATTCGGGCTGCGGTTCGGGATTGTGTCAATCGCACCAGTCGCAAACCTTTTCGCTGGGGCGGTTTAAGCGGCTACCAGCAATTAGAAACTATTGGACAGATACTACGTAGTTTACCATGTCGAGAACTTGATACAGATTATTTGTCTCTCTTGTCAGTATGGATTGACCAAGCCTTAAGTAGCAATCGTTCATTAGCCTCCGACTTAGAAGAAACACACAATTGGTTGCAACGAATTGCAGAATGTTTGCACTATCCTGAACAAACCAGTCCACGCATTGATTGCGCGACCGATGTTACACAAACTGTAAAATTACCTTTAACAAGTTTTCAAGTTCGGCGCGAAATGGAAGAGTTATTACAGCAATTTCAGCCCGACCCTCAACAAAATCCCGCACAGTTTGCCTTGAAGAAAAAGCTACAAAAACTATGGCATAAATACGGTACTGATTTATTGCACTGCTATGACATTCCTGGCTTACCGCCAGATAACTTGAAAATGGAAGCTATGTTTAGCCTTTTGCGTCGCAATCAACGGCGAATTAGTGGGCGCAAATCAACTGCCGAATTACGTGATTTTGGGCAATATCAAGTTCTTTTCTTCGCCGAAAGTGAACAAATGTTGCTGACACAAATTCGGGAAGTGCCTGTAGCGGAATACAACACTCAACGTCGCAGATTAGCAATGGATGAAGCACCCCGTCAACAAAAACATCGCCTTCATCGTCATCCAGTTACCACAATACAAGCTTTAGTCGATCAACATACGGAACTTCTGACTGTGCTTGAGTCTCAAGCCCTGAAATACCAATTAGATAGCTAGGGGGTGGAAGTCTTCAGCCCAGGATGCTGAAGCTGAAAAGAGAGTACGAGCGTCGGTTCCGAGGGATTCTTCAGGAGCGGCAGCAGCTGATTGACCTTTGGGTTCGGAAACAGCAGCTTTTCGTGTGCAGATATTACCTTGTTGTGTTTCGAGAAGATCGGGGATTTCTGCCACAGGCACATCGTCGGGCGGGAGGTGATCGGGCGATCGTCTCATTTAGAAGAAGACAGTCGCAGAATTTTTCGGTCTACTGACGGGAGCAAGAAGTGCTTTGAAATTGCAACAAGGGTGAAATTGCAATAGACTGCACTTGCTTGACAATACCATCTCCCTGAATAATCACCTGGGAACGTGACTGAATTAATTCCCGTATCTGCGGACAACCTAGAAATTGAGTCAGTTCTGTTAAAGCAAAAAGAAACTCTGTATTTAATTTATCTAAAGATGGTCGCAATATCTGGTTTAAGTCTGGCACATGAGGAAAAGATTTAATGCCTTGCTTTTGCCAGTTTTGAAAATCAACTGCTTGGATAAGTTTTCCTGCTTCTATTTGTGCTTGAAAAAATGCTGCAACTGTATCGGGTTCTAGGCTATGGATTATTGCTTGTTGCCTAGCCTTTAATAATAACTCTTGTTCACGCTTTCGATCCTCGATAGGACGTTTGTGATTCCATTTCCATCGGGCTACATCATGTGCAATTAGCAATCTTTGCTGGATCAATTTTAGTAATTTATCTACACGTAATTGTTGCTCTGCACTTGTAATATCTTGAGGATTTGCTGATTGTAACAACCCAGAGTTCTTGGCAGCAAATTCTAATTTGAAGCTAGCAGCAACTACTCTACTACTGGAAAAAAGCTCAAATAAAATTATGATAATAAACAGAAGTGGGTGCTTTGTCAAAAAACTTAATTTCATGTCAAAAAACTGATACAGCCTGCTAATTATTAGTTTTTTACAGTAAGTTGATAGGAATATAGCATTTAAATCTCAAGCAAAATATCTCATAGTTACTCACAAAAAGCAAGCTCATTACAAAACAAAAAGCTGTTGCGTATGCAGGATTGAGATACAATTACAGACCGAAGAAGTAGCATTTAATCAAATGCAGATATTCTTAAATTTTGTGCAGAGTCCCTGCTGCAAGCTATCTGTGCTAGCAATCCTACTACCTGAACTTGAGTATGAGCGTTGGTTTCTGCTGATTCTTCAGGAGCGGCAGCAGTTGATTGAGCTTTGGGTTCGGAGACAGCAGCTTTTCGTGTGCAGATATTACCTTGTTGTGTTTTGAGAAAATTGGGGATTTCTGTCACAGCCATATCGTTGGGCAGGAGGTGTTTGAGCGTTCGTCCTTGACGTTGCCGGAGGCATCGCTGCCGGAATTATGGGGTGGAGAAGTTGGGTTAGTGGCTGACCAAATGTCCACAAATGGATCACAAAATGGGTTTATACTCACGCCTACCCAATTAAATAAGGGTAGCGGATTAACCGATACCCTAAAATATACTGATACAGTTCTACAACAATTTTATAAGCGTAACATTACAGAGTCAATCACACCACAAGCCAGCATTAGTAAAGGTGCAATTGCCCAAACTCTTGTCTTTCAAGGGAACAATCTACAGTTGAATCTTTGGTTACTGGCAATGAGAGTACCCTTCCACCAGTCAAATCTACTACTGAACACTTGACCATTCCTGAACTGCTTGGCGGGGTTAAGAGCTACGACTACCTTCCTCCCGGCTGGAAGAACGTGGAGGTTATTGCAGATGTGGCGATGGCGTAACCGCCCGCCGTAGGCATCGGAACACAGGTGCAAGTCTACAACCTCACTTCCCGCCAATGACAACCCGGAGTAGTGACGGACTATTGGGAACCAGGGGGGTTTCTGGTGGTATGCTTGGGAGGCGGGTGCAGAAGGTCTTCAGCGGGGAGTGTGTGGCGGTGTTTGGTGAGGTGGAGAAGGCTGTAGCAAACTCTACTGTGCAGTTGTAAAAATCATCTACTCGCCACTCAGTTTCTTGAGTTCTGCATCTGTAAACGGATTTTTGCCAGCCCGTAACTCTTTCACCCAGCGTTGCCGTTGTACTTTAGTATCTTTATCATCAGCCTGAACAATGTAGGCCTCAAAGTCTGTAATTGCTCCTTCGAAGTCCCCTGTCAACGCTCTGGCTAACCCACGGCTGTCTTGGATGCGATTATCTGGCGAAAGTGCTACGGCTTTGTTGCAGGCAGGTAACACAATGTTGGCTTGTCTTTTTAAGCTACCTTGCCAACAAAGTGAGTTCCAATTTTCAGCAGATATTTCTATTTTACTATCAAATGCTTGGGCTTTATTATAAGCTTCTAACGCTTCTTTAAACTTTTCTTTGAAAACAAGACTTGTACCTGTGTCAATCAAAATTGAGGCAGCTTTCGTCCTTGGCTCAATCTCTAATTTATAATCTAGTTTCAAAGCTTTTTGAAAATCAACAACTGCACTCTCAAGATCACCTGCTTGTGCTAACTCTTCACCCTGAGCAACTAGAGAAGAAGAATCAGCTAATTGCTGCGCTTTTTTACCTGGGTCAGTTGGGTTAAGTTTTAAATCAACATTCCACTGCTGTGCTTTGTGAAACTTAGTAACAGCAGCTTGGATATTACCTTTGCGTGCTAAGTTTTCACCTTGTGCAACTAACGCACTAGCCGCTTGTTTTTTAATTTCTGAAATCTGGCAAGCTGATAATTCTTCCAAGGTATCAGGATGAATAGCTAGATAATTATTCAGCCAATTACAACCATCTTTTAATAAATTATCTAAATTTAAATCCCATAAAACTACTGTTCTGTCAGAACTTGCAGTGGCGATGGTCTGGTTATCCGGACTGAAACTTACACTATTGACTGCATCGCTATGCCCCTTGAGTGTTTTAAGTTCCTTGCCGCTCCTATCCCACAGTTTTACTGTATTGTCAGAACTTGCAGTGGCGATGGTCTGGTTATCCGGACTGAAACTTACACTATTGACTGCATCGCTATGCCCCTTAAGTGTTTTAAGTTCCTTGCCACTCCTATCCCACAGTTTTACTGTATTGTCAGAACTAGCAGTGGCGATGGTCTGGTTATCCGGACTGAAACTTACACCCCGGATTGCACCGCTATGCCCCTTGAGTGTTTTAAGTTCCTTGCCACTCCTATCCCACAGTTTTACTGTATTGTCAGAACTAGCAGTGGCGATGGTCTGGTTATCCGGACTGAAACTTACACCCCGGATTGCACCGCTATGCCCCTTGAGTGTTTTAACTAGATTGCCACTCTTATCCCACAGTTTTACTGTGTTGTCATAACTTGCAGTGGCAATGGTCTGGTTATCCGGACTGAAACTTACACTATTGACTGCACCACTATGCCCCTTGAGTGTTTTAAATAGAGTGCCACTCCTATCCCACAGTTTTACTGTACTGTCATCACTTGCAGTGGCGATGGTCTGGTTATCCGGACTGAAACTTACACTATTGACTGCACCACTATGCCCCTTGAGTGTTTTAAGTTCCTTGCCACTCCTATCCCACAGTTTTACTGTATTGTCAGAACTAGCAGTGGCGATGGTCTGGTTATCCGGACTGAAACTTACACTTCTGACTCCATAGCTATGACCCTCAAGTGTTTTAAGTTCCTTGCCACTCCTATCCCACAGTTTTACTGTACCGTCATAACTTGCAGTGGCGATGGTCTGATTATCCGGACTGAAACTTACACCCCAGACTGCACCGCTATGCCCCTTGAGTGTTTTAAGTTCCTTGCCACTCCTATCCCACAGTTTTACTGTATTGTCAGAACTAGCAGTGGCGATGGTCTGGTTATCCGGACTGAAACTTACACTATTGACTGCATCGCTATGCCCCCTAAGTGTTTTAACTAGATTGCCACTCCTATCCCACAGTTTTACTGTACCGTCAGAACTTGCAGTGGCAATGGTCTGGTTATCCGGACTGAAACTTACACTATTGACATAACCGCTATGCCCCTTGAGTGTTTTAACTAGATTGCCACTCTTATCCCACAGTTTTACTGTACCGTCATAACTTGCAGTGGCGATGGTCTGGTTATCCGGACTGAAACTTACACTATTGACTGCATCGCTATGCCCCTTAAGTGTTTTAACTAGATTGCCACTCCTATCCCACAGTTTTACTGTACCGTCCTGACTTGCAGTGGTGATGGTCTGGTTATCCGGACTGAAACTTACACCCCGGATTGCACCGCTATGCCCCTTGAGTGTTTTAAGTTCCTTGCCACTCCTATCCCACAGTTTTACTGTATTGTCTAAACTTGCAGTGGCGATGGTCTGGTTATCCGGACTGAAACTTACACTTAAGACAAAACCGCTATGCCCCTTGAGTGTTTTAAGTTCCTTGCCACTCCTATCCCACAGTTTTACTGTACTGTCATCACTTGCAGTGGCGATGGTCTGGTTATCCGGACTGAAACTTACACCCCGGATTGCACCGCTATGCCCCTCTAAACGGTTACGTTCTCTAAATTGATTTTCGCCTAATTGTAAATAGCTCGCTTCCCGTAGCGCTATAATTGTCTGCATCCGGATATTATTTGATTTTGAAACTTCTGCATTCTTAAGATTTCCCCCTGCTTTTAAGGATTGTATTAAAGCATCAAAGTTTTGTTCTGAAAGCAAAAGTGCTTCACTAGAATTAGCTAATGCTTTAATCTCGTTAATTGTGGCTTGATTTCTTTGTTCTTGAGCAAGTTTTTTCTGTTCTTTGGCTTGCTGTGTTTGAAAGAACGCTGTAACTGCCAGCACAGCTAAGACTACTCCGGCTGCAACTGAACCAAACAGAGCGCGTTTCAAAAAACTATTAAGTTTGACTTCACCAAGTTTTCTTTGTTCTTCACTGAGTTTTCTTTGTTCTTCACTGAGTCTTCTTTGTTCTTCACTGAGCCTTCTTTGCTGCTTTTCTTGTTCTAGTTGAGCCATCAACTGATTTAACTTCGGCTCCTGCTGCTGGCGAACAAGCACAGCGATGTAATCATGTACTAGCTGATAACGATTAGCCCGATTCTCTGGTAACAAAATCACCAAACCAGATTTGACTAAAATTTCTAACACCAAATCTAAACTATTGCTATTCGTGGCTATCTCTGCGGCTAATGCTTGTAGTTCTAGTTCTATTTCAACACGCGTTTTAAGTGGACGAGTCCCTTTTTCATCTGTCAGCAAGTACAACAAAAATTCGGCTATCTGTTGGTTCTCTACACCACAATCATTAACCACCTCAGCCAAATAGCGTTTAACTAGTTCTTCTTTCGTTCCACGCTGTTGATATTCTGCCAGAGTCGTTATGTTCTCTGTTTGTAGTTGCGATCCCACTATCTGTAATTCAATGGGACGTACTTCGCCTAATTCTACGGCCAAATCCTCCACTAGCTGGTCAATTAAATCAGGATCTAAGTGAAAACTGGTAGTTCCTATTAAACGTTTGATAATTGACTTGGTATCATCAGCTGAGAAATTTCCTAACTTGTAAAGTACGTTTTTACCAAGAAGGTCATTACCAATAATTGTCATGCTGGGTAAATCATCACACTCCAGCAAATAATGCAAATAATCAATCCGCAGTGACAAAATTATTTTCACTGATAGAATATTCAGGCATTCTCCTAAAAACTCAAAAAATTGCTGTCTGTACTTTGGTTCGGTGTAAACAAAGAAAAACTCCTCAAACTGGTCAAAAATCAGCACTGTTCTGAGATTGTGCTGTTCATTTTCACGCAGTTGGGCAATTAAAGCGTCAACCTCAAATTCTAAAGCTTGCTCATTTACGGCTCCCCTCCTTTCATGCAAAGCCTGCTGCAATGAGCGCCCAAGTTCTTCCACCCAATTGGTGTAAACTCGCATTGCTACAGGTAGATAGTCTTGAATGCCTACGCTTTTATTCTTTAAAGCCGGAACTAACCCAGCATTCACTAACGAACTTTTACCTACACCTGATTGCCCATGAATAACTATTAGTTTGTGATCATGCCGCCCCAGACGTTCTACTAATCTCTCTACATCCAATAGGCGACCTGATGCAGCGATTTCAGGAGCAATGTTTTCTTGAATGTCAGTTTTGTTCAGGGCTATTTGAGTAAGCTTTGTGGACTGTAATCGACCTGCACCAATAAACGCTCGTAACCCAAACTGCTGCTCAATAGACCTCTGCTGCTGTTTTGTTTCATAAGCTTTGAGATATTCTTTTTTCTCAAAGTAGACGCGCTGCAAGTAACTAAGAATATCCAGATGAAGCTGTAAATCTTTAATAGGACTGCTACCATCTCTTGCAACTTCTAAGTTTTGAATTGCCTGTTGGGGTTCGCCTAATTCATATTCAGCCTGTGCCAAAATATATTTATAAAAGCTCGAATTATGTAATTCTACAGATTCTTGCAAGAGGTCAGGTACTACCTCTGTCCTAGAATTTATTGGTAAGACATCTAATGCTAGAAGTGCTAATTGTTTAGCTTCGCTCCAGCGTGACTGAGCCAGCGCAACCTGGGCTAAAAACCCGTAATCTAAAGCTAACTCTATAAGCTGAATGTTAGCTTGGTGTACTTGTAAAGCCTGCTGAGCTAAATTTTTGAGTTGCTCCCACTCTTTCAAATCACGTAGTATGTAACCAAATTTGGTAATAGAGCTAGCAATTAAATCTGGACTATTAGCTTCGTTGAGAAATGTAATGTATTCTTGCGTATACTGCCGAGTTGCTTGCCAGTCTGGGTGGCTGGTATCTTTATTTTTGAAAGCTTTGAGATAATAACAATAAGCTATTTCACCAAGAGTATTTCCTTGCTTTTTGGCATTATTCAGTTGCTGCCATAGCAATAAGGCTTTCTGGTAATACTTTAAAGCATGGTCTATTTTCTTGTTAGTTTGTTTTACAAAACCTAGCACAGAGGCTAAATTAGCTTCTGTTTCCTGGTCATTAGACCGCAATTCTCTCTGTGCTGCCTCTAATTCTAACTCTAGTAAAGAGTAATCATTTATACTTAATTTACTCCCAAAATATTCCTTAGCCAGTTGGTTAATAAATTGGGTTAAATCATCAGGCGCGATCGCAAAACTTCTGCTAGTTCCCCAGCTTTCCAAGTCAGGGGCAATCTCCATGATGGTGTGGTGGATTTCTTCACTAATCCACACGACTACGGGAATAGATAAGTTTTTGCGAAATTCTTCGCGCACCTGATTAGCACTTGTCAGCATCTGCGGTAAGTCCTGCAATGATTCCCAGCCCACAATCATTAGAGCTTGGGCATCTGGCTGTAATTCTGAACGGATTGCAGTAAATAGCGTTCTTTCTGATTCTTTAAGTTGCAGTACCTGAATTTTAATTTTACAGATTTCGCTTAACCTTTCTATTAAGCGACTTCGTAAATCACTGTAGTTACACCGCGCCCAAATCAACTTAAATTGTCCCACCGAAGCTTGAAGCGTCCAAGCTAGCTGTTGTAGCGATCGCTCATAATTTGGGGGTTCATCTGATTGGTGCGGTGTACTCATAGAATTGAAGAAGGGAAACGGGGAAAGGTAAAAGGGGAAAGGGAACTAATTAATTAGGAAACAGGGATTTCAAGTAGTTATACGCTAATTCTCCTTTCTACATGGCGGCATCATCTTCTTTAAGGTTCTCCACATTTAAAAATACTTGTTCTATACCTTGTGGGGAAAAGCTTTTATACTTGCTCCCTTTACCCTTTCCCCCTAGTAAAAAGTTCACTACTCCCTCAACTACTCAACTCCGTTGCCTCTGCCAAAATGGGATTTAAATCAAACCAGGATTCGCCCCCATCTCGATATTCAAATACAAATCTACTACGGATTAGCTTTTGGTATCCTTGGTCATCGCTGACTTTCTTCTTTTGCTTAACATAACGTAGTAACTCCCACTCCGAATCCGAAATCGGCAT
This sequence comes from Nostoc sp. UHCC 0302, assembly GCF_038096175.1. NCBI lineage: Bacteria > Bacillati > Cyanobacteriota > Cyanophyceae > Nostocales > Nostocaceae > Nostoc > Nostoc sp. UHCC 0302. Next base: position 268,978 of record NZ_CP151100.1, on the reverse strand, counting down.
CGTCATCTCATTGCGTCGAGAGCGAATCACTTGCTCCAGGGTATTACGGGAAAGTGGCAGTGTCATTTCCTCCTGAATCCAGGTGTTAAGCAACCTGAGCAAATCTCGTACATGACCACCACTCGCTCTGCACAAACGTTCTAATGTTTCTCTACTGTCGAAGATTTTACTTATGTGGTTTAACCGCTCGTCTGGTTGCAATTCAGGAAATGCCCTAGCCAATACCATCTGCTGCATCAGCCCCATCCCCTGCTCATGTATGCTGCCGTCTGGCCATTGCACTGGAACCATCGGCAGTACCTTCGGGTCTTCCGGGAATCTTTGGGTCAGCGTTCCGTAATCATTGGAGAACTTCAGCGCCAGGGGCATTGTGAAAACCAAATGGCAGTTGAGCTTTGTCAAAAACTCCCCCTGATCCACGAACATATATTCTTGTTGTGGACGACCCCACGGCTTAATCCGGTTGTCTATGCGGTCGAGGTTATCGACTATCACCACCAGTCCTCTTTTCCCCTGCTGCTTTAGTTTGGCGATCGCCGGCTCTAGTAGTTCCCGATTAATCGCTTCCAGTAGTCTGGTTTTCTGTGGCCCCAGGTATTGGTTGAGTTTCTCCCGCAGTATGGGATTACTTTTCGTCTTGGCTGTGATTTCACCGATACCCAACGCGAGGGAGAATTTTTCTTTTTCAGTAGACAAGCCAACGTCGCCAACTGGTGTTTTTACTTTGAACCCTGTCACCTCGGAGTCCAGCGCCCTCAATGCCCCTTGCAGCAGTTCATGGAATTTGTTCGGCTCAGAGAGCGTGATTTTCTCCAGGCTTTGGCTTACACGGTGTGCGATCGCGAGTAGTACATCTGCAATGTCCACGTCGGTCATTTCTAAGTCTTCACTTGACTCGAAATACACTACATGAAAGTCCAGCGCCTCTAGTTCCACCTGTAGCCTGACTAGCTCTGTCGATTTCCCACAGCCGATATGACCAGTGAACAGGGTGCAGGTCGGTTCGTTTGCCTTGAAAAACGTAATTTTCTGCTTCAGCTTGCCAATAATATCGCCACCCCTGACTGAAGAGAAATCAATGTAGTACTTCTTATCTAAACCTTGATTGACCTGTAAAGTCCGGCTGGGGTCTGTTCGCTGGAAAAACTCTAGTAAATCTGTGGTCATAAATAAGTAATATATTGATTATTAATATTTTTTAGAAAAAGAATAATATTAGACTTTATTAAAACAGAATTCAGGAGTCAGGAGTCAGGAGTCAGGAGTCAGGAGTCAGGAGTCAGGAGTCAGGAGTCAGAATTTACCTGAGTGCGACTGGCAGATAAATTGCAAGGGTTTAAAACCCCCACGCTTATTGGAGATTTAGCGGTCTTCTCCGAAAGGGAGACGTAATCATGCGAACAATTAGTGGCGGATTTGAATCTCACACTTTCTTGTTCTGACTCCTGAATTCTGAATTCTGAATTCTTCTTCAAGACTTTATTAAATGACACTACACTTATCTTTACTCCCATATTTTAAGTGTTTATGCCTTGACATGAATATTCAAATACTTGCAGTCATGGGTTACCCTCAGTAGTACCCTCAAGGGTAATATTCCGTAAATTACTAAATTTGACCAAGTGTGTAGATGCTCTTGTTCCTGTGAAGTGCGATCACATCCCCTGTGGCTACTACCGGATATCTCTGGATGGGCAGGAGTTGGGCGATTGGTCGGAACTTGGGGTGTTGTCTTCTTTGCAACAGGAATTCTATCGGAGGCGGTTGCTGCGATCACTAGCGGAGGCGGCTGTGTCAGGCTGACGGTGGAGTATTTGGAGGGGGCAAGGGGTGAGCAGTTGAGTTTAATTGGGAAAGTAAGCTTTTAGGTACGTTTCGTGCTTTATCTAATCCCCGAACTTCTTTCCAGTTTGTATGCTCATCCCAAATAATATTGAGAAGGTTAGCGCCCTCGAGGTTAGCGCCTTCGAGGTTAGCGCTATAGAAGCAAGTCTCAGAGAGGTCAGCGCTAGAGAAGTCAGCGCCATCGAGGTGAGCAAGTATGAGGATAGCGCCTTTGAGGTGAGCGCCTATGAGGTGAGCGCCAGAGAGGTTAGTGCCTTCGAGGTTGGCACCTCTGAGGTTAGCGCCAAAGAGGTGAGCGCCAGAAAGGTTAGCGTCATAGAGGTAAGCGCCAGAAAGGTTAGCGTCATAGAGGTAAGCGCCAGAGAGGTTAGCGTCATAGAGGTAAGCGCCAGAGAGGTTACTATCGTTTAGTACTGATTCTTTAAGGTTAATCTTTTCGAGCTTTGCTTCTATAAAAATAAATTTCAAAAGTTCAGTATCACGTAAAAAATATAAAACCCTTGTTTGACGCTCTGGGTCACCGCTCAACCTCCGTAATATTGACGAACTCCTGACGCGAGCAACATTAATTGCTGTATCTAATTCTGAATCTTGTTCTATCTTTTCTCTTATTTTTCTAACATCACTAAAATCTAAAGTTTTGATTTTTTGTGATAATTGCTTGTCAAGCAATATATCTGACATTCGGTCAATATAAGCTTCTATACCTTCTTCACGCGAATTAATCTCTGCTATTTCTCTTTCAAGGTTGCTTTGCTGCTCAGTGCGTTTTTGCTCTCTACGCTGAAATTGATATCCTAAAATAGCTACTATAACCGGAATAGCTAATGTACCAGCTAAGCTTAACCAGTCCCAAAGAGTCTTACCTGATTGAAACTGCTCAGTTTCTTTCCTAACCTTAATAATCTTTCCATCTTTAGGATTTATTACTTCTTCTATGGTTACTGATTTATTTGAATCTGTCCCAAATCCTGTACCATACAAATACGTCCCTGAGACAACAGGAATAAGCGTAGCCACAATAGATATAGTAATTAGAACACGCCACAAGAATTTGGAGTTTGTGATCGCAAACTGTTTACTAACTTCTGCTCCCGACTCTACTGTTTCTCCACGCTTTACCAATTTGCCAAGGAGTCCAGAAATCCAAAGTTGCCAAGTCTGCTGAATCTTCGCCATTACTTAAATTCCTGTGCTAGGAGTTTTACTACTGGTCAGGGTCTATGTTTGATACACTTGAGGTTAACGCTTTTACGGACGCTCCGCGCAATATTCCTCTTACAGCGAGTAAACAACGCACTGCACGTGTGATTCTATTGTTGGCAGTGGGTACTGGCTCTTGTAGCAAGAGTGCAAGAAAAAACTGCCCATGAAAGTAGAATCAGGGCAGTTTTAAGCAGTGGAATGAATTTGTATAAGGGACTTTTAGGCTGTTGTCCCTGGCTAAATATAGGAGATTCGGTATGTAATAGGATACAGCTAGAGTTTTGGACTTTCCGGACAGACAGAAAATAAAGCAATTATTATCCTAATTTGATTTCAGGTACTTCTAGTTGACGAGTTGCTCCTCCTTGGCGATTGTCAGGAGAGCCAACTTTGGGCGGTTTAAAATTCCCTTGATTTCTCAACAATTCTTCTTCTCGAGCTATTTTTACCACTTTTTTCTCCTTTTAAATCTTGTCCCTGTTTTACATTTGAAAAGTTTGGCATGTAATATTTTTCAGCTATACTTTTGTAATTTACGCAAAAATAACGAGAAACCTTGAAAGCTTTATTAAGCAAGGATTAGACGCTCTCAACCATTCGCCCAATGCAACACCACTGGCCCAATGCGTGTTAACCAATGGTTATCAAAAGCTGAAACTGTCCGCCCGCGAAAACTTTTCAGGCGAGACACCCAGCCAGCAGCAGAAATCCACCTTTTCATTACTTATTAAGGTTTGAAGAATTCAGGAGCTAGTCAGCTTTGATATGATAAGTTATCATCCCAGCAGCTAGACTCTCTCATGTTCTTGAGTAACCTGTAGAAACTAGGGCCAGCATGAGCGACGCCCGACAGTCAGCCAACTGCCTAGTCCTTCCTTGAGAGGATTTTGAAGCAAGTCGCTGCTAACCAAGGAGTACTGCAACAGACTGTTCAACAGAATAGTACTGCGATTGCCGAGTTACAGTAAGTGACCCAGCAGAACAGCGAGGCAATCGCTCAAAATAATGCTGCAATTGGCGAGTTATGTCAGCAGTTGGGAGATAGCGTGGCTGACCTCATACATACTATCGATTATGCAATTGACCACATGGAACAGATGATTTCCAAAGCTTTTAGGCAAGGTGGCAACGGCTCAAATCCTCCTGGTGAGTGAAGGCTGTATTAAAATAATGGTCAAAGCTAATGCGAAGCTATGCAGTATTATATCTGTGACTTAGACGCGACGAAGGAATGGTTAGCCCTCGACTCAATCGACTATATTGTTGAGTGCCTGGAGGCGTGTGAGAATTTCGCTCCGGCTGGCGGATTTCCGAGAGATATTTCCCAGGCAAGCGCTGAAGATTGCTAGTACTAAGGTTGGTGCTAGCCAGAGGGAGAGAATTATTCTTTGGTTGCAGCAGTTGAACCAGTCCCAAGCAGCGTAACTTCTTGAGTGTATGGAGCTATGCTCCCGATCAATATTTGGATCTATGGAAACAACGCTCAAGAATATTAATGATTGGGCTTAATTCATGAACCTCTCGCTTCACTTAATGTCAAAAGCCTTTTGCCTAAAAGGATTGTATTTTTGGGTTGTGTAAGGCTATGCAGCATATTACAGTGCTTTTCAGGTTACTAGATAATTTTAAACAACTTATTCTGCTTCTCCAATAAGAGTAAAAGCCGCCCAATTAACAGGATTTGGACTCTTTTTCATCGTCGTCAACATTGCCTGCCGCAGTGCTTGTGCTTTATCAGGATTTTTTTGAAGATTTTGATAAAATTCCGTCATTAATAGGGCTGTGGGCGTATCTGGAACCGACCAAAGCGACACTAAGACACTGGGTACACCAGCACTAATTAAAGAACGAGATAAACCAATTACCCCATCTCCAGTTAGGCGTCCGCGTCCGGTGTCACAAGCACTTAACACGACTAATTCGGCATTTAGCTTCAGATCGAGAATTTCCGAGGCAGTTAATAAACCATCATCTTTACCCGATGGAGTTAAAGCAATACCGCTATTTAATCCTTGGATATCATCAAATAAACCGTGGGTTGCTAAATGAACAAATCGCGCTTGGGGTAAACGCTGCACTACAGTTGCAATTGTCGCTTTCTTGCCAATGAGAGGTTCAGCTTTGAGTAATTTACTAATGGCGATCGCTTCTTGTTCAGCACCAGGTAAAGGTGTTAATTGTTGCGGAGTTTCACCGATTTTTGGTGCAAGAAAAGGCATTGTTGGATTACCTACAATCAGCGTATCTTTCCCTTCTATGGGTTTTGTGCCGATTCGTTGTTTCTGTTTGTGGGTGAAGTCTAAAACCTGAATTGATGGTGATGTGAGAATAGTGTGTTTTTCAATCAGGTATTTACCGTCTGCGTCTTGTAATGCGGGGAAGGGGACGAGGAATAGGCTACTTTGGGGAATGAAGATAACTTTTTCAGTTTCTTGTTTGGGAAGCAAGTCAGCAATGGGTTCAATCAGCAGTTTATGAAGTTGCTGAAATTTTTGTTTGGCTTTGGATTTATCAGGATTTTCCCTGGGGATAATACCACCGCGAAAAGGTGTACTTGTTGCACCAATGAAGTTACGACTGGTAGTAACAAGCTTGTCAAGAGTTGTATTTTCTTTTTGCCACAGGGGTTTGAGGTCAGCTTTACGAAAGGTGACTTCACCTGTGGGTTTGATTACCCAAATGTAGAGTTCTGATTCTTGAGTTTCTTGTTTACCCTGAATTTTGAAAGAATCATAAATAATCGAATATTCAACGAGGGTAGCATTTTGTTGTTTAGCGCTTTGTTGCAGTAGCGACAGTGTAGGTTTTTCTGGGATTTGATCTATATTTTTGTCAGACAAGCGTGAAGTTAATAACTCCACAAATGCCCTAGAACGCCCCCTTTCAGAAATTTCTAACGCTTCTTTGGTTTTATTTTGAGCAATTAGGACTTGTTGTAATGTGCGGTAAGTACGAGCTTGTTCTTCAAAAATTGAGACTTTGTAGCTATCATTTTTACCCAACTGTTCTCTGAGAGATTCCAAGACTTCAATCGCAGTGCGGAGGGTTGTTTCTGCTTCTGTGAGCTTGCCAGATTCTTGGTAAACAAGCCCCAGATTGCTCAGAGATTGTCCCTCCCCTAAACGGTTTTTGATTTCACGGGCGATCGCCAAACTCTGCTGCTGGTATTCAATGGCCTTGGCATAGTCTCCCAAATAAGAGTAAGCAAGTCCCAGGTTACCCAGAGCAGCACCCTCACTATTACGATCTTTAAATTCTCTGGCGATCGCCAAACTCTGCTGGTAGTACTCAATGGCCTTGGTGTAGTCTCCCAACTTCCTGTAAGCAATTCCCAGATTACCCAGAGTTAGACCTTCGCCTTTGCGGTCTTTAATTTCTCGTGCGATCGCCAAACTCTGCTGGTAATACTCAATGACCTTACTATAGTCTCCCAGAGAAGAGTAAGCATTTCCCAGATTGTCTAGAATTTGACCTTCGTTTTGGCGGTCTTTAATTTCTCGTGCGATCGCCAAACTCTGCTGGTAATACTCAATGGCCTTACTATAGTCTCCCAGAAAAGAGTAAGCAATTCCCAGATTGCCCAGAGTTAGACCTTCGTTTTGGCGGTCTTTAATTTCTCGTGTGATCGCCAAAGCCTGCTGCTGGTATTCAATCGCCTTGGCGTAGTCCCCCACATAAGAGTAAGTCAGTCCCAGATTACCCAAAGTAGCAGCCTCGCCTACACGGTCTTTGATTTCTCGATAGATAATTAGCGCTTGTTGGAAAGATTGTAATGCAGCTTCAAATTGACTGATTTTGTGTTGCTCCATACCTTGCGCCAAGAGTCTATCAGCTTCTACTCGGCGGGGACTTCGATTTTTAGCATACTGTAGACTTTCCTCAGCTATTTTCTCCAAATCCTGATTATTGGTTTCCCTAGCAATGACTAAACCTTGTTCTAAAGATGCGATCGCACTAGCGTTGTCTCCCAGAAAAAGGTAAGCAACACCTTGAGCAACCAAGGTATTTCCCTCACCTTTACGATCTTTGATTTCTCGATAAATAATTAGCGCTTGTTGCCAAGATTGTAATGCGGCTTGAACTTGACTAATTTGCAACTGCTCATTACCTTGCTGCAACAGTCGATCTGCTTCTGCTTTCCGGTCTGCTGGTGTTTGCGCCAATACCTGCGACGCCTCGAATAGTGGAGGCAAATTTGCGATGGGTTGTGAAACAGTCAAGATGAGAGTGATTAATACGGTTAAACTAAGTTTGCGATCGCGCATAGATTTTAGAGTAAAAAGTAAAGTAGAGAGTCTAAGGAGATATCTCTCTCACCTGCTGAAAGATATGCAAATTAGATGCACTATACAAGAGTGAACAAAAGCGATAAGCCTGACGGCATGACTACGCTTACCCCCAACAGCTTGGTTTGTGATCAAGGGCGCTTTATTATTGTGAGTGTATTGTAAATCAAGGTGTCTCACCCGTTTTACAAGAAAAATTAGCGCTCACACGACATTGTTGACTTGTAAATGAGCTTTTAGTACTCGTGAACGAGCTTTTGACCTCCATTAATGAGTCTTTGCCCAGTGTTTGCCCTTCGCTCCTTCAACGCTGCGCCATTTTATCCCAAGTTGGCAATCTTAGGCTGTGAAAGGGAATGGCACGCTTTTAAACATGAAACTTTTGCTATGGTTGGCTATAGGAGTAATAATTATGTCATCTTCACGCTCACGTTTAGGAGTTGAGCAAAAATAAATTGAACAAACTTTTTTGGGGTATCTGTGAAGTCAACACTATTAATCGTGAGGTATCGAAGGTTTGTTCAATTTATTCCAGCGGGGATGCTTAAACAATCAAGCCTGGATTGGTATCGCTCTATCTTTTTATGCTTTTATTGCAATTGGCATTGCTGAGGGCGGCTTAGGTGTTTTAATCCCCTCGATTCAAGCAACATTTAACTTGAATAATGCAACTATTACTTTACTTTTCCTAGGACAGGTTTCTGGTTATATGTTCGCTGCATTGGCTAGTGGTTCTCTGGGCAACCATATTGGATTAGCACGGATGTTATTGCTAGCATCTATTAGCCTTACCTGCGCTCTTGTGACTTACGCTGTTTCTCCTTACTGGTTATTAATGATTGTTGCAGGTACATTCCTTGGTTTAGGAATTGGCTTAATTGATGCTGGCATCAACAGTTATATTGCTAACCACCAAGGTAATGCTGATTTAATCGGTTTACTCCACGCTTTTTACGGACTTGGTGCGTTTTTAGGCCCGACGCTTGCCACAACGCTATTAGCAATGAACCTCAATTGGCGAGCTGTTTACTTAGTGTTCGCTTCTATTGTTGCTTTAACAGTGCTAGGGATGCTTTGGGCAGTTCTATCTAACTACAGACCACTTACTAAGCCTACTAAGTCTCAAAATTCAAATGCAACCTCAAATCTACCTGTAGTTTTGAAAACACCTGCGGTATTAATAGCAGGCTTATTATTACTAGTTTACGTAGGTACGGAAGCTTCAATAGGTAATTGGGCTTATAGTGTCCAGACAGTCAGCCGAGGTACGCCAGAAGTTCTTGCAGGCTATAGTATCAGTGCTTATTGGTTGGGACTAACTTTAGGACGTTTAGTTACCGGACGTGTAGTTAAATATCTTGGTGCAACTCGTACATTAGATAGTGCTTTAACTTTGTTAGCAGTCAGTTTAATTGCTTGGTGGTTGCTACCAACACAATTACTCAATTTACCGATAATCGGCTTTGCTTTGGCTCCCATCTTCCCGCTAACAATCTGGTTAATGCCGCAGCGAATACCTATTGCACTCGTGCCAGCCGGAATTGGTTTTATTACTTGCGTTGCAAGTTTGGGGGCTGCCTTCATTCCAGCAGTCATTGGTGCTGTTGCAAATCATACGGGTTTGGAAATTATTCCAGTTTTGATGATTCCTTTAGTAGTTGTAATGGTGATTTTACATCGTTGGTTGGTCAAAGTTGATTGTACTTAACACATCAAAGTTGATTGTACTTAACACATCAAAGTTGATTGTACTTAACACATCAAAGTTGATTGTACTTAACACAATTGATAACGCAAATTCTAGACTCTCAATCAAACATCACTGATTAGGATATGACATTGTGGCTAAGTGTGACCTCACAAATTCCAAACAGTTTTGCTGACAGTAAACTGATAAATACATCTTTGCAATTGGAACTAAAGTTTATATCTTTGCACTTGGAAGCAAAGGCGATATCCATTGCAACCGTGTTTCGAGAGAGCAGCGTACATCGGCATTATAAATGATTAAATACAGATACTATACGAAGATTGAACTTTCTCAGGAGAAATATCAATGACCATTTCAATGTATCAAGCTTCAGTACCAGTGTTTATTCACACACTAACTAACCTTGTAGGTATTCTTGAAAAAGGTGCTACATACGCACAAACAAAAAAAATAGATCAGTATGTGTTGCCTAATAGTCGTCTATTTCCAGATATGTTTCCATTGTCAAGACAAGTACAAATTGCTTCTGACATTACCAAGAGAGGTGCTGCACAATTAGCAGGAGTAGAAGCACCCAAGTTTGAGGACAATGAAACTACATTACCCGAACTTATTGACCGCGTTCAGAAAACTATCTCTTATTTACACACATTTCAACCCGAACAAATAGATGGTTCGGAAGATAAAACAATTACCATTACGCAAGGTGACAAGAGCCTATCTTTTGAAGGAATGCCATTTCTCCTATATTTTGTTTTGCCAAACGTTTATTTCCATGCCACCACAACCTATGACATTCTCAGGCACTGCGGTGTAGAGCTTGGCAAAAAAGACTTCTTAGGCAAGCGTTAACGCGGGAGCAATCTAATAGCGAACTGATTTCCATTCTCCGTATCGGGTGAGTGTATAGCGGCTAAGTTGTTGCATCGCCCGATAATTGTACGCTAAATAGAATTTCCTGTTCAAAATCTTCTAAACTTTTCTGACGTTTTTTTGTAGGCGCAGACCCTGCCCAATTCACTATTCCCGATTTCTGCCATATTAATGCACGTTGATGCTGTTTGAGTTTTTCTATACTGGCATTTGTCACTAGATGAATGTTACCCGATAAGCTAAAAGTGTAATCAGTATTCTCTAGAAAACCCAGAGGCTGAAGAAATGCTATAACCTGTATAATTTCTTGGCTTCTCGCCTCTAAATTTATCTCTCTTCTCTTGCTCTTTGGGTTACTTGACTTTACAGACAGACTCTTGTTTTTATCTTTTGACTGGCTCATGGATAATTCTCATAAATACATTTTCATTTACTACTCACACATCACAGAGTAAGGCACAAAGGTGAACCCGTAAGCTTTCACTTTCATTATTTTTTTGCCGACCACTGGTCGGCAAATATTTGTCAATATGGGAGTAGACAACTTCATAGCTATAGTTAAAGCTATATCTATAGCAGGCTACGCCTACACGTTCCTCTTCAAGCAATCTACACCCATACAACAAACGGCAAGATGTGCGAGGATTTGGTTCTAACTTACTGTATTCTGGGATATCCTACCCTACTCTGTGTAAACCGAATGAATCCTATAGAAATGCGCCGACTCATCAAAAAATTTGAAAAACCAGTTCGTAAGAGAACAGAAGTAATCCCGCCACCAGAAGACGAAATTGTTCAACCTGAGAGCCAAATTCCTGAATCCCTATTTGAGTCAGAACCAGTTGTTGAAGAACCCACACCACCCGCATACACCGAAGTACCTGAATCTGCTGCATACATCCCCGAATATCGTCCTCTGCGCTCTGTGGGCAACTCTGGCTGGCAAGTGTCTGATGTCTGGCGCGATATCCGCGTGGATGATTTCTGTGGGTAAGATAGCATTAAGTTATACAGCGAACTAAGGTAATTAGCTCTAACAAACAGTAAAGCTATAATTTTTATTATTCCTATGTAAAATAAAAATATGTATTAAGTTTTTACGCATATACAGCAAGCTTACTGACGATTTTCTGTAGCAAAAATGGAGTAAGTTCAAATGAAGGTGTGCTTCAAATTTTTTGGTAAATATTTATATTTGTATAGTATAAATATTTACCAAAGTTTAGAAATGTGGTTTCACTGCTCAGACAGCACAATCATTAAAAAATGACACCCTCATTCTGAAATAGTGGCAATTGAATTACTTGGGTTTGTTTGGCGTTATCCAGGTTGGACAAGGAAATGCCCAGTAGCCTAATACTGCGATTCTCTCTTGTCTATCGACTCAAACAGTGCTTTGGCTATCTCAAAAATTGTATCCAGTTCGGTGATTGGAGCAAGCATAGTCTTACTGCGGGTTAGGCGGTGATAATCAGAGAACTTGACTTTCAACGTTAATGTGCGTCCCCGTGTTTCGTGCTGCTCCAATCGCTGCTCAACTATTTGAGCAATAATTTCGAGTTCTTGCTTGCAACATTTGTCCGATATCGTTTAAGTCTTGTGCAAATGAAGTCTCTGCACCTATCGACTTGCGAACCCGATTCGCCTCAACTGGTCGATCATCTTCTGCCCTGGCAATTTTGTAGTAATAATTACCAGCTTTCCCAAAGTGGTGTGTTAACTCCAAAAGAGATCGCCTTTTCAAATCTGCGCCAGTATGAATGCCAAGCGAATGCATTTTAGCCGCTGTTACTTCTCCAATGCCGTGAAACTTCTCAATCGGCAGTTGCTCTACAAAGGCGATGGCGTAAGCGCCCGCCTTCTCTACGAGACGCTTTGCGAACGGCATCGCTTGCTCCAGTAAAATAGTTAGAACAAATCAAGCAAGTAGCTGTATAGTAAAGCTAGGTTTTCCCAAAAGTCTTAGCAAACATAATTTCATGATACTGAAAAAGTTGTGGAACCAGAAACTCACACAAAAAATAGTAATGGTGAAGAGATTGTTGTTCAATGGAAGTATCAACTGCCCTTTTCAGATGCTAATGTCTCAAAAAGTATTGCAGTAGACAGCCAGGGGTATTTCTATATTACGGGTTATACCTTGAGCCAATTAGGCAACAATGTCAGAAATGTTAATGCCTGGGTTGTTAAATATGACGCGCAAGGGCAGTTGTGCTGGCAACATCAATTGGGCTTTTCAAGGTATGACGTATTCAATGACATAGCCGTAGATAGCCAGAGTTATGTTCATATTACAGGTGGAATATTTGGTCAATTAGCTAGTAATAGTACAAGCGGTGTTGATGTTTGGTTAGCTAAATGTGATCCACACGGACAGCTATGCTCTCTACGCTGGCATCAGCAATTACTCCCTCAAGGAGCGGACGCATCCAATGGAATTGCATTAGACATACAGGGTTATGTGTATATTGGTTATACTGCTAGCGAATTAGCCAGCAGCGGTGAAGTCAGCCGTTCAGCTTGGATTACTAAATATGATCCCCAAGGGCAGTTGTGCTGGCAGCATCAACTGCAATCTTCTTGGACTGATGTAGCTAAAGGCATTGCCGTAGATAGTTTCGGCTATATCTATATTACTGGATACATCTCTAACCAAGTAGTCAGCAGCAGTCAGAGCAATCGTTCAGCCTGGATTGCTAAATATAACTCCCACGGGCAGTTGTACTGGCAGCATCAACTACCTTCTTCAGAGGTAAATGTATCCAAAAGTATTGCTGTAGACAACTTTGGTCATATTTATATTACGGGATATACATGGAGTCAATTAAACAGTAGTGAGTTAAACCGTCACGCTTGGCTTGCTAAATATGAGCCAAGTGGGCAGTTGCGTTGGCTGCAACAACTTGGCTTTTCAAGCTTTGACGTCTGCAATGATTTAGCTGTAGATAGTCAAGGGAATATTTATATTACAGGTGGAACTTTTAGCCAACTCAACAGCACTAGTGCAAGAGACGGTAATACCTGGGTTGCTAAGTTAGTAGTTAACAAAACATGACTCAACAGAAATACATTAGCTGATATTGGAATAGTACGCTTGAAAAGAGACGCTCCCGATGGAGGAGAAAAGAGTAATTCTTAATAACTCTTACTACTACAACAGCCTTAGATAAACTTATTTTTTATCTCTGTGTATAAGACCTTCCCTTGCTCAAAAAAACTCAAAGAAGCTCTCTTTGCTCACGAATTTAGTGTGAGTAGTAGGTTGGCAACGGGATGGTGAGCAAATTTAACGAGTTAGAAGTTCCATTACAGACAATGTGAATTGCTGTGATCTGGCGGCGTTGTTTTAGTAGCTCAGTAATTTGATTAACTTTATTAGTCGTATCATTCAGTATAATAACTTCAGCATCAGGGATTGTTATTTGGACAATAGCTTGGCAATTCTTAACTGCCTGGTCAATAAAGACAATGTAAGGATTCAGGTCTAATATCCAGGAAGTAGAGACGGACGAGACTGATAGTCAAGAGAACCAACCAGTAGAGCTTGTGCAAAAAAATCAATTACAGACCTACCTTGACGGCGGCAGGTTTGTACCACAGTCAACAAATTAGCAGTGTGTTGAAACCGCTCCATTGAACGGGAACCACCGCTAACCTTACGCTTTGTCACAGCCAAACGAAGCGATCGTTCAGCCTGATTGTTATCTGGAGGAACTTCAGGATAATCAAGAAAATACCACCATTGATTTGCTTTATCACGCAAAGAACGTAAAAGGTTGCCAGCTGTAGCTCCTGCCTTGTCAATCCACTGATTAAGTGAGGAGTGCAACTTAGATTTAAATTGATTGACCCAATCGTTGTAACCCAAGGAGTCAAGGCTCTCAAACCATTGAGCGTAATTCCTAAAGGCTTCATCAATTAAATTAACAAACGTTTCACCGATAGCTTGGTTGTGAAGACCTGGAAGAATAATTAGTTTTTTGAAGTGTCGGCGTAGATGAGCCAAACATTTCTGCTGGGCAAAAGCTGGATAACCATTGTAAACGCTAAAATCATCGCTGCTGAGTACCCCTGTATATTCAGTCCCTAAAATGGCTGATAATTCGGCTCGTGAACGAGTGTCAGCAGCAGTAAACAGGCAGAAATCAGAATTGGCAACTACCCACAACCATTCTTTGATCCCTTTGACTGACCAAGGTGTTTCATCCACATGAACATTAGGTTGTGTCTGTTTTACCCAATTGCTCAATTCATTAATGCTTGGTTCAATCGCTTGTTGGATTCGTTCATTAGTTGCAACTAACGTTCCTAACCCAATTTCAATTTGCCCCAGTTCCCACAACATTTCTTGCTGTTTTTCATAAGGCATGTGTGCATAATTGTTTACCCATCCTAAAAACGCCTGTAATCTAACTCCTAAATCTTGTCCTGGAACGATATCTGGCGACCATGAGGCTGTTTGTACATTTCCACAACACTCACACACGCAGGTATGGCGTTGATATTCTACTATTTCAATGGGACGTTCTACTAATTGCGCTACAGCCTGTTTTTCTACTTTTACTGCTAGGGGTGCAAATGCTTTGTTACCACAACAGATACAATCACTTGGACGTAAGATTTCATAACGGTCTACTCTGCCAAACCCCTTACGAGTTTTACCTTGATGTCCTGGCTGTCCACCTGGTTTCTTTTTCGGTTGATTTGATTCTTCTTGCAGGGGTACCTTTTTGTTTTCGCTCTTTTTGTGGATGTCTCCAGATGGTGGTTTCGACGAATTAGAACTGTCTAAATCCCTACTGATTTTTAAACGCTCTATTTCTTGCTGTAGTTCTAAAATGATTTTTTGTAAATCACGTATTACCTTGCTCTGCTCAATGATGATATCCACCAGTTCTTCTTTTGATAACTGGTTCAAGCTTTCTCGATCTAATTCTTGAGGCAGGTTTTGGTTCATATTTGCGATATTCTCCCTCAAGTGTCCCCTTTGTCAATACCCTGCCACCTGAATCCTTACAAGACAATATCCTGGCTATTGTTGTGATTTAACAGTTTTTCAGTATTATTAAAGACATTATCATCATTGCAACTTTTCAGTGCTTTAATAATAGCCGTCAAACTACTTAAGTCTAAAATATCAATACTCATCAGCTCAAACGTTACTTTCACATACGCATTTAACTTACAGCAAATAACTTGATATTGTTTAGCCATTGTTTAGCTTTTTTATCTGACCATAACTTTTCAACACACAAGGTCTAAACACGAGCATTAACCCAGCCTTATGCAAGCCAAGCAGTATCTGACTTTTCCCGTTAAGTCTCTTTTGCAAGCTGCCAGCCCTCACAGAGGTCGTGTAATTTTAACCAACCTCGCCAAAGTACCTGGATACCAATCTGACTTTTCCCTTTAAGTCATGAAACAACGAAGCAGCAAGAGTTTCATACTAGGCTCTATTCTCAATAGCCTAATATTACTGACAATAAATTACGAGGGAATAGGGCTTTGGGCTAGGGGTATAGTAAGCGATAGCCGAAGGCTTAAGCTTCGCTTATCGCTCAATCAAGGAGATAACGGGAAAAGTCAGATCTCTGAAAGAGAAGATTTAATGGGGATTTAAACCCACTTATTCATCCGCCACTCGTACAGAATTCTTTCTTGTTAAAATTCTTAGAATAACTATGACAGTATCGGAAGCCAAAATGACAGCGAAGAATTCATTTAATAGTATCGAGAAGCAGTGAAAATAGAGAAAGCCAAACAGCTAAGTGCAAAAGAATTTAAGCGATTGACTGGAGCGAGGCGTAAAACCTTTGAATTAATGGTTGATGTAGTTAAAGCTGATGCTCAAAAGAAAAAGAAACTAGGCCGTCGTCCTAAGTTAATTATTGAAGACCAAGTTTTAATGGTTATTCAATATTGGAGAGAGTACCGTACTTATTCCCATATCGGATTAGATTGGGGGCTATCAGAATCTGCTGTTTGCCGGACAGTTTATAAAATTGAAAACATTTTAATTAGCTCAAGAAAGTTTAGCCTGCCTGGTAAGAAAGAATTGTTGAAAATGTCCTGTCAAGAAGATTTGGAAGGGAAGGATGTTATTGAAAGCCCAATTGAAAGACCAAAAAGAGGTCAAAAGAAATTTTTCAGCGGTAAACAAAGGGAGCATACTTTAAAAAACCAATTAGTTATTCACCAAAAAACCAGTCAAATCATCTATTTAGCAGGGCAAACGCATCTTATTTATTAACAGTTTAGCAAGCTACATTGAGACTATTAATTAAAAACTATTTTTTTATTAATAAAATAGTAAACTTTAATCAATCTCTAGTTATAATAACTAACAGTTATATTCCTAGATACTCAAAATAATTTTAAATGATAACTCAATAAAATTAAATATTACAATATAAGTAGAGAATTCGTACCATCACTACTACTAAATATAAATATTTTATTGATGTTTCAAATTTTAAGTAATTATTTTACTTAAAGTTGCGCTAATACTCTGACTAAATATTCGTTATCCATTGCTGCTAAAAATCCTTTGTTTTTTATCCCAACTTTCATCCGTTTTTCTTTACCTAAAAGATTTACTGCTATTTGACGTAATACTGCAAAATTTTCTGGCGCATTATCTTTTCTGATGCGACATTCATCTTCTTTTAATGCTACATCTAATACCCAATGCAAAGAATTCTCTACTCCCCAATGACTACGAACTGCCTTAGTAAACCTTTCAATATTATTCGGAAGGCTACTAATAAAATAACGAATTTCTACTGTTGTTTTCCCTTTTTCTTGACGAATATGCTCCACCATACCAACACTATTTAATTGTATCCAGTCTGTATTAGAATTTAACTGTGCTTTTTCTGATGATATCATTACGTAATGACGAATTTCTTTTCGTCCATGCCCTTTCTCTTCTGTTGTGTATCTTCCCTCATCTAATCCCTCAAATCCTGTCTGTATACCGATTTTAAATAAGTTTTCTACATACGAATATAGATGACCTTGGTTTTCTTTTAATGTAATTACATAATCTGCATCTTGCCTAACTATTTCTTTCACTATTTCTTTTTGACAACCCATAGCATCTATTGTGACTATACATCCAGATATTTCTAATACTTTCAGTAATTCTGGTATAGCTGTAATTTCATTTGATTTGGCATTTGTTTTGACTTGTCCTAGTACTAATCTATTATGTACAGCCCAAGCATTTACCATATGTATTGCTGCTTTATCACTGCCCTTATCATAAGAACCACGCAATGTTTTTCCATCTATTGCTACTATATCTTTCTCTATTATCTTTTGTATTGATTTCATCCAATTCACAAAACACTGTTGAAATTGTTCTGGTTTTATTCTGGCAAATACTCTCGCAAAAGTATCATGTGTTCGCGTAGCGTCTCCGTCAGGAGACGGAATCCCATTTGGCAATTCTAAAAAAGTTTTTAGCCAACCATGTTTTGCACATCCATACATTTCTATTTCTATCCAACCCTCTGCTCCGCATATCACTGCACAAATCGCTATCGTCAGAATATCAATTAATTTGTGTCTTTTTGTCCGCTCTATTCTTGGATCTTCTATTCCCCCAAAGTGGTCAGCTATTGTAATTTTGGGCTTCAGTTTCATGTTTATTTAATATCTATTTCTATGACAGCACACCTAAATCCAGGTTAGGATACCACATTTGCCTATCCTTGCTGCCATATCTTTCATCCTGGGCGATCGCAACTGTTTTCTTTTTCGCTCTCTACCCTCTAAATCCCGTTCTTGTCTGCTTTCATCGTGTTATTTTAATCTCCATCAATATTTAGATGCGTTCGCCCTGATCTATTTAGGGCATGGTAAGGGAAGAATTCATGATTTTCGACTATTTAAAACCAGTGGTGTAAGGTTTGGTGAATTACTAAAAGTTATAGCGGATAAAGGGTATCAAGGGATTGCTAAAGTTCATAAATTAAGTGAAACACCGATTAAGAAACCAAAAGGAAAAAAGTTAGCTAAAGAACAGAAGGAATATAATCGAGAACTGAATCGATTAAGAATTGTTGTCGAACACGTTAATGGTCGTCTAAAGATTTTCAATATTTTATCTAACCAATATCGTAATCGTCATCGCAGATTTGGATTAAGGTCTAATCTGATTGTCGGAATCTACAATCATGAATTAGCTTTAAAAGCTTAAATAATTGCTGAATTAGTTTGCTGTATCAACTTTCTCCATAGTAGTCAATGGAGCGTTTTTTTTGTAGCGATTATAATCGACAGTATTGTAATCCAACCTAATAAAAAAGCTGGCTGTGATTTAAGCAACTTTTTTATTAGGTTGAAATAAAAAACGCTAAAGCTTAAAAACAGTAGGGGGTACCGGGTTTCCAGCAGCCTGCTAGTAAAACTTTTTTCTTATCTACAGCATTTCTATTTTGAAATTGAGTTTGTTTAATGCTGTAATTAATTTTCAGCGCATTGCTACCTAATGTATTGTGCTTTTTTATCGCTGTGTTTAAGGTAGGTGCATTCAGATTATTCTCTAGAGTCACATCCGGATTGATTGTGGCAATAGCAGAGTTTCCAGACAAAACTATTGCACCAACGATTGCAACTCCTAATTTACCCAAATTCCAAACATCCATAATGTATTCCGCCTTTTTTACCAATTCTGAATACTGTACAAATAATATGCAATCAACTCTAACTTGTCGTCCCCTAAAAGTTGAAATTTTTACTCAATAGAATGATTGATAAATCATTCCAACTTTAGTTGGAATTTGGATTTACACAACCAATCCAGTAAATCATTCAATCATTTGCCCAGGCTTTCAGAACTTGGGCATTATTTTGACCATTAAAGCCCATTAAATCGTTCAAGTTAGTTTGTACGTTTTAATCGTTTATATCTTGTAATGGACTTGCTAGATAGCGCTAATAGAATGATTGAACGATTGAACCTATGTACTGGTTTTAAAAGAGTGAATGGTTTGAGTGATTGAATCGAGTAAAACCAATACTTTTTGGTTAAGAATTAAGCAGTGTTGATAATGGAAAAATTGAGTGGCTGACGTTGAGTACCAGTGCCACGATGAATAGGTTTCTTAGACGGAAATTTAGAACGAGTTTTTTTGACTAAGCGAGGATTACTTCTGTGCTGCCGAGGCGGAATTTTCTCAATCCTTTATCTCCATGATCAACCATGACCAAAAAAGGGAGTTGTAATGTGCGCCCCCGTGTTTCGTGCTGCTCTAACCGCTGCTCCACTATTTGGGCAATAATTTCGAGTTCCTGCAACATCTGGCCGACATCGTTTAAGTCCTGTGCGAATGAGGTTTCTGCACCGAATGGCACTAAGTTAAGCGTAAACCCCTTATATAACTGGATGAGAGGGTGTGGGGTGTGGGGTGTGGGGTTGCAGGTTTGGGAAATCAAGAAAATGTTGAACTCCTTGACGCAACTAAAGTTTAATTGTCTTAAACACCACACCCTACACCCTACACCCTACCCCCAACAAGATAGCCAAGCGCGAGATTTCACGTTTTCAAGCGTGACATTCGTTTCTGCACCAACGGACTTACGAACCCGATTCGCCCTTGCGGGCTTCATAACTGGCTGCTGTAACCACACCTCGCTGATTCGGGCTGCCACCAACTACTAACGGTTTGCCTTGGTAGCTAGGGTTGTCCCGTTGTTCTACTGATGCGTAGAAGGCGTCCATATCAACGTGAACTATTTTTCTAGCCTGCATTGTTGTTGAAGTATTACCATTTCTACCAAGCGGCGGGAACGACTATAATCTCTGGTAAATTTGTGATTCGCTCTGAATATTTGAGAAACTTATCACCATAATAGTACACTAGCACTAGCGCGAGTTTTGGGCTTTCATCCGCTTTTTCATTGAGAAAGCTTTTGTAACATTTTGTCGTCACGTTGCCAACGCACGGTATGAGAGGGAGCAAGAGGATGACCATTGGTGTTTGGGTTCTCGGAGATCAACTTTGGTCACAGCAGTCAGCACTGCAAAGTTGCTTGCAACAAAAGCAACAGACTTCCGTAATTTTTATTGAATCTCTAACCCATGCAGGGCAACTTCCTTATCACTTGCAAAAACTGGTATTGGTCTGGTCAGCCATGCGTCACTTCGCGGACGAATTGCGCTCGCTCGGCTGGGCAGTAACATACGCTCAAAGCCAAGACTTCAACACGCCTTTACTTCAATGGATTGAGCAATACCAAATTACCGAACTGCGGGTGATGACTCCAACAGATCGCCCTTTTGCTGTGTTGATTCAAAACCTAAAATTGACAATTCAAGTCACTTTTACACCCAATAATCGCTTCATCTGGAGTGACCAACAGTTCCAACAATGGGCCAGTGGTCGCAAACGTTTAATCATGGAAGACTTTTATCGTCAGGGACGGCAACGGTTCAACATTCTAATGTCCGGCAACCAGCCTGTTGGCGGTCGATGGAACTTTGACAAGCAAAATCGCAAACCACCAAAGGGCAAACTCACCTTACCCGAAGCTTTATGGTTTGAACCAGACTCAATCACACAAGATGTTATTGACTTCATTAAGCAATCTGAGGCATTCCAGGACAATCGCTCTTACTGGCAATTAGAACCATTTCGCTGGGGTGTAACCCGACAGCAAGCACTACTTGTACTGAAGTTTTTTATCGAAACACGTTTGTCTTCATTTGGGCCATATCAGGATGCAATGGTGACAGGCGAACAGACAATGTGGCACGCGATGCTTTCTCCTTATCTCAACATTGGATTGCTGCATCCTTTAGAAGTTGTGATTGCAGCGCAACAAGCTTATTACAACAGCAGCAACTGGGAGTTGAGCAGCGTTGAAGGCTTTATCCGTCAGGTACTTGGTTGGCGAGAGTATATGCACGGTGTCTATGTTTACTTACAACAGGATTACCAAGAAAGTAACTGGTTTAACCACACTCATCCACTGCCTGCTTTTTATTGGACTGGCAATACACAGATGAATTGTCTGCACCAAATTCTAACTCAGGTTAAACAGATAGGTTATGCTCACCATATTCAACGCTTAATGGTACTGAACAACTTCGCTTTAATTGCAGGTATCTCCCCCCAAGAACTTGAAGACTGGTTTCATGCCGCTTTTATTGATGGCTACGATTGGGTAATGCAAACCAACGTCATTGGCATGGGGCAGTTTGCTGACGGTGGAATGATCGCTTCTAAACCTTATGCTGCTTCTGCTAACTACATCAACAACATGAGCGACTACTGTAAGAATTGTATTTACAATCCCCGCGAGCGCACTACTGAAAATGCCTGTCCTTTCAACTTTTTTTATTGGGATTTTCTTGCTCGTCATTATGACAAACTCAAAAACCAACCACGCATGACTCAAATTTTGCGTAATCTAGAACGTATTTCACCATCAGAACTCCAGACAATTCGCACCTTAGCCTCAAATTGGCACGCTACGCAAGCAGCAACCGTTTAGCCAATCGTGTAAAGGAATATCCTAGTGTGGCAAAACTTACTAGAGAAGACGACTCTCTAAATTAGCTAAGTAAGCCTTGGGGTCTCGGCGAAATCGATACTGTTCAATTCTGGCTTTGTGGTGTTTTTGCAATTGAGAGCGTAATTCGAGCCAAGTAACGATATCAACTTGTGCTAAATCAGATGCGGTAAAAGAACGAAGTTTAGTAGCGATGGCACAAGCAAGTTTGACAGAGCCACGAATAACAAGGGATGAGGGGGCTACCTTACCCCGGATTTCTCACAAGTGAGAAAAAATCATTGAGATGAGTAAAACTTAAAGTAAATTATTTTATACAACACTAAACTATAATCAACAACAGATTATGACAACGTGTAAACCGAAACTACAAAGACAAATATGATACATTCTAAACAATAAATACTAAAGCAAAGATTATTGAAAATGATAAATAGACAGCCTAAAGCTAGGGTTAAATCAATGAAATCTACCCAAGTTAAAGCTAATAACTATAATTCCAATTAGCTGAAAATCAACCAGAACAGTTTAGCCGAGATAAATAGCTGTAAGCTGTTGCAAAAATATTCTTGTATGGACAATCTCTACTAATAGCGATTAAAATATATCGGCTATTAACAGTAATAACGGCTCCCAATTTCAGTAACTTTGTACGAACAGTTCCAACAGTAGCATTTTTGAGTTCGCTTGTTGTTAAACATTGCTCTCGGAGAGCGTTTATCAAAATATAAGCAACAGAAGAAAACCACAGACGTAGTTGATTTCCAGCAAATGTATGAGTACTAGTTCTATCACTTTTTAGTGATAACTTCTGTTCTTTTAAACGATTCTCCATATCACCTCGTGGGCAATACTTCTGGGTATAAAGTCGTCCTGGAGGCACTAATTTAGTAGGGAGTGAAGTGACAACAAAACGAGTACTTACCCCTGACTTACTATACTCAATTTTTGAGACAACACGGCGATTACGGCTCCAAGATTTTAAAGTTTTATAATCAAGCGAACAATACCAAACTGAGTTATCAACAAAGGCTGCTGCTTGTTTTTTCAAGTCATCTGACGGAGTAAATAAAGTTTCAAAAAACTCTACTACAGTTTCCAGTTTTTGCGAATATTCAAGATAAGCCCGGTATTGGGTTGGTTGGGATAGTTGAATTAACCGACTATTCTGGGCTAACCCAAAGACATAATCTACTCCAACTTGAGATTCACACCAACTCATAATATCTTCTCTCGAATACGCACTATCTCCACGTACAATAATTTTCACATTATCCCAACGTAAACGTATTAGTTTTATTACTCGTTGCAATTCTGATAATGCACCCGACGCTGGATCTACATTAGAAGCACGAAGCTTTGCTGCAATTAAATGTTTACCGCAGAAAATATAAAGTGGAGCATAACAATATCCTCTATAATAAGGGTTAAAAAACACTTCTTCTTGATTGCCATGCACTAAATCATCAGTCACGTCCAAGTCTAAAATTATCTGTCGTGGTGCTTTGGAGTAGGATTCTAAAAATATTTCAACTAATAATTTCTCTATAGCTTCTGCATCATGTCCAATGCGATGATATCGACTTGATGCTCTTGATTCAACAGTTTCTGGACAGTGTTCGATACGATTTAAAGTGCTTTTACCTGCTAGGACTGGTAGTTCTTTTTCTGAACCCATTATTTTCCCTAGCGCCAGGATAAACATTGGATCGTGACGCAGTTCCTCGTGGTCGTTTAAGTCTTCATAACCCATTATCAAACCATATATTCTCTGCGTGATTAGGCTTTCTACTGAATGGTCAATTCTATTGGAATCTCGGTAATCTTTAAAACATCTTGCTACTCGCGATGTAATTTCTCTTTTTCGGTCTAGCTCCGCAATTAAAGTCAATCCTGCATCTGATGTTACCCTCTCACCCTTGAAATTAACTACGACTGGACATGATTTAACTTGTTCAAATTTGAACTGTTCCGGTATACAATCTGTTTTCTGAGGGGTCATGCTTAAAACTGCTGGAATTCATGTGCAATAGATATTTTGGCAGTTTTTGACTCCTCTTTTCTCCGGCTTTGTGAGAAATCCGGGTAACGCCAAAATTGTAGGATTAGACAAATGAATCAGCAAAATGCACACAATAAACAGCAGTTATTTGCAGCGATTTCTTCTCAAAATATGCAATCAGTCAAAGAAGTCCTTAACAAGGTAGAATCTACTCTTGTTACAGAACTCCTCAACGAAGTACTTTTACAAGTAGACCATATAAATTTTGTTTGGTTTTTGGAAGAATATGCAGGTAAGGAACGTTACCAAGAAGCAGTAGCCGATGTCTCAGTTGTTATGAGTCAACAGTTAATTAAAGGTGGTTTTAAAGCTGGGTCAGATTTCAGCTTACACCCAGATGGAAGACTGTTCATGTCAAAGCAAGCCAATAAATACTTAGTTAATAATTTTCCTAAAAAAGAAGATTATACAGAAATATCTGTAGTATCTAAGGAGCAACCAAGCTCAATGCAGATATTAGAAAAAACTTTAGGTGTGCCATTCTTTGATAATCTTAGTAAGCTGGCTGGTAATCGATTAGCTACGATGGATAATGCTACTGCCAGTATTTACGTTCTCTGGCTCATGCAAGGTATTAGTAGTCGCCATCCAGAAATAGAAAAAGATTTTTGTGACTGGTTTATGTTTGATGTCTGTGGTGAACGGTTATCAGCTTTAGCATCAGTTGAGATTGAAGGAATTGAGTTTAATGGTTCAGTGGTATTTGAAGATTTGTTGAGGGCATTGGGTGAAACTAACGTATCGATAATTAAGGAAACCGATCTGAGTATTGAACATTTGCGCTTATTAGATCAAGTCTGGACTGGTGAAAATATGCGAGTGTCTGAATTAATCGCCCTCCTAGAACAGGAGGCTGAAGAAACCGACAAGTAATAGACAGAACAAGTCTTGATTAATACGATATTCGAGTCTTGGCAACTCTTCTATAAGTAGGTAGGTGCCAAAAAAGTCAGCTATGTTAAGATATGTAAAGACTGATAATGCATCTACAAGGTAGTTGGTGTATGGGTGCGCGTTTAAGGGTATTTCTGACTCCTGAGCAAGACCAAACTTTACTAAATCTGAGAAAACAGGATGTACCACAGAAAGTCAAAGACAGGGCGGAAATAATCAGGCTAAATGCACATGGTTGGTATGTAGAGAAGATAGCAGATCACTTTGATTGTCACAAAAAAACAGTCACAAAAGTTTTGCATCAATGGCAAAAACTGGGCACAGAAGGGCTTTGGGAATCTCCTGGGCGAGGGGGGAAACCAAAGTGGCTTGAGGATGACATGATATTTTTAGAAGAATGCCTCAGAAACGAGCCACGCACATACAATAGTTCTCAGTTAGCTTTGAAGTTGAAAACAGAACGCAACGTTGAGATGAGTGCCGACAGATTAAGACGGGTACTCAAAAAAAGGGGGTCGATTGGAAACGGACAAGGAAAAGCCATAAAGGAAAACAAGACCCAGTAGCACGAGCAAACAAGCAAGCAGACCTAGACATGTTGGAATTAGCTGCTGCCACTGGTGAAATAGACCTGAAATACCTAGACGAGTCAGGGTTCTGTATGTGGAGCGAACCTAGTTATACATATTACTTTAGAGGTGAGCAAAAACGGTTAGAACAGACTAAACGCCGTGGTCGCAGATTAAGTATTATCGGGCTTCTCCAACCTTTAATCAGTTTTGTTTACGGTTTAGTTATCGGTGGTGTTGACCGTAAATCTTATATAGAAATGATGGAGAAAGAAGCCAAACAAGCCCAAGAAACTGGACGTATCAGCGTGATTGTGCAAGATAACGGGCCAATACATCGCTGCCAAGAAGTTCAACAATTGTGGAAAAAATGGGAAAGTCAGGGTTTGTACATCTTTTTTCTCCCGAAATATTGCTCAGAAATGAATCCAATTGAATTGGAATGGCAACATCTCAAGAAAGATGAGTTATCCGGGCAAGCATTTGATGATGAGCTAGATCTCGCTTACGCCGTCATCAATGGTGTTCAAGCTAGAGGAAAAAAAAACAATCACAACACACATCGTGTAAAATTTAGCTCTAGATTATCAACTTAAGATTTTGTTACATAGTAGAAAATTTCGGTGCCTACCTACTTAATGATTTATTTATTGCCACCACATCTATCTACTCAACCCCTAACAGTATATAACGTAATTATTCAAGGGTGCGAAATTGATTTTCAAATTCAGAAAAATTGAATTAAAGCTAATCTCTTATTACCCTGCAATAAAGGGTTTGTGATTAATCTTAAGTAGTTGCTTTGATTTGTTTGTATTTAATGTAAGAATTCAGGTAAGGATTCAGGTCTAATATCCAGGAAGTAGAGACGGACGAGACTGATAGTCAAGAGAACCAACCAGTAGAGCTTGTGCAAAAAAATCAATTACAGACCTACCTTGACGGCGGCAGGTTTGTACCACAGTCAACAAATTAGCAGTGTGTTGAAACCGCTCCATTGAACGGGAACCACCGCTAACCTTACGCTTTGTCACAGCCAAACGAAGCGATCGTTCAGCCTGATTGTTATCTGGAGGAACTTCAGGATAATCAAGAAAATACCACCATTGATTTGCTTTATCACGCAAAGAACGTAAAAGGTTGCCAGCTGTAGCTCCTGCCTTGTCAATCCACTGATTAAGTGAGGAGTGCAACTTAGATTTAAATTGATTGACCCAATCGTTGTAACCCAAGGAGTCAAGGCTCTCAAACCATTGAGCGTAATTCCTAAAGGCTTCATCAATTAAATTAACAAACGTTTCACCGATAGCTTGGTTGTGAAGACCTGGAAGAATAATTAGTTTTTTGAAGTGTCGGCGTAGATGAGCCAAACATTTCTGCTGGGCAAAAGCTGGATAACCATTGTAAACGCTAAAATCATCGCTGCTGAGTACCCCTGTATATTCAGTCCCTAAAATGGCTGATAATTCGGCTCGTGAACGAGTGTCAGCAGCAGTAAACAGGCAGAAATCAGAATTGGCAACTACCCACAACCATTCTTTGATCCCTTTGACTGACCAAGGTGTTTCATCCACATGAACATTAGGTTGTGTCTGTTTTACCCAATTGCTCAATTCATTAATGCTTGGTTCAATCGCTTGTTGGATTCGTTCATTAGTTGCAACTAACGTTCCTAACCCAATTTCAATTTGCCCCAGTTCCCACAACATTTCTTGCTGTTTTTCATAAGGCATGTGTGCATAATTGTTTACCCATCCTAAAAACGCCTGTAATCTAACTCCTAAATCTTGTCCTGGAACGATATCTGGCGACCATGAGGCTGTTTGTACATTTCCACAACACTCACACACGCAGGTATGGCGTTGATATTCTACTATTTCAATGGGACGTTCTACTAATTGCGCTACAGCCTGTTTTTCTACTTTTACTGCTAGGGGTGCAAATGCTTTGTTACCACAACAGATACAATCACTTGGACGTAAGATTTCATAACGGTCTACTCTGCCAAACCCCTTACGAGTTTTACCTTGATGTCCTGGCTGTCCACCTGGTTTCTTTTTCGGTTGATTTGATTCTTCTTGCAGGGGTACCTTTTTGTTTTCGCTCTTTTTGTGGATGTCTCCAGATGGTGGTTTCGACGAATTAGAACTGTCTAAATCCCTACTGATTTTTAAACGCTCTATTTCTTGCTGTAGTTCTAAAATGATTTTTTGTAAATCACGTATTACCTTGCTCTGCTCAATGATGATATCCACCAGTTCTTCTTTTGATAACTGGTTCAAGCTTTCTCGATCTAATTCTTGAGGCAGGTTTTGGTTCATATTTGCGATATTCTCCCTCAAGTGTCCCCTTTGTCAATACCCTGCCACCTGAATCCTTACGAATTCAGGAATCAGAATTCATTCGTCAGAATAGTTAAAAAATCAGGAGAAAATTTGACGAATAAATATACTAATCATGCATCAATACCTTGATAAATTCCTATCTTTATTCTGGATTCTGACTCTTGGGTGCTGAATTCTTACTATTTAAGTTTTGGAGCAATTTTATGCAGCAGCAAGAAACAATAGAAAGTTACACGATTACAATCAAGAATTACAACACGGCGCTGAGGTTCGCTCCCAATGACTTCAAAACTCTTAAACTTTTAGGCTTTGCACTCGAAAAGCTGTCTGAGTTACAGTTACGGCAAAATCAATCAGTCCAGGCGCTTGAAAGTTTAAAGCAAGCAGTTGCCACGTATGAAAGAGTATTTTCTTTAATTCCTAACGATGCGATTGGTTTAGGATATTACGGGATGGTAGTAGAAAGATTAGCTGAACTTTTATCAAAGCAAGACTATGTAAAAGAAGCATTTTTAACTTACCAGCAATCGCTTAGTATCTATGATACTGCAATCAAATTTGCTCCGAATGACTATGGTAATTATGCACTCAAAGCTAGTGTATTTATATCAATAGCTGATTTCCACTTGAATTTGTTGCAATATACACAGGCTCTTGAGAACTATCAGCAAGCGATCGCTTTTTACGATATTTCACTTCAATTAAAATACATTGGGGCTAACGAGTTCGATAAAGCTCGGATTATACAAAAATTGGCTAACTGTTTTGAGCAATTATTACGTTACGAAGAAGCCTTCTCGTGTTACCAAACGATACTGGAGATATTCAACCGCCTTTTGCCTAAAAATGATAAACATATTAAGTCTGTAGAACAACAGATGCAAAGACTCTCGGCGCAATTAAATTAACAAATTACAAATAAGCATCAAAGATGCCTATTTACACAACTAAAAAGAGTATAAAATGCCCCTAGAAATTAATTTCTAGAAGCATAGTGGAGTGTGTTTTACTTTTAGCTTTGGCAATCTAACCATTTACAAGTACAATTGTACTATATAAATGCAACTATATGATTAACTTCATGCTCTGCATAGGCGTGAGCGTTTCTGTTGCACTATATATTTAGATAAAGCCAGTTCGGCTTAATATTCGGGCGCTTAATCCTTAGATTATGGGGTTTGCAGAGCATTATGAATCTCACAACTCGAATCGGAGCGCTATCGTTCCTATTTTGATGGTTATACTTTACGAGCAACAACGTAGTAAATTAATTCCTCATGCCATACGCCCTCCTCAGTTTCTAGCGCAGCGATCTTATCGTCATAACTCGCTTTAATCCGGCTAATTTTTTCCGGTTTTAATTCGCGCAGTGGATTATCGATATGTAGCCAGAATTGTCCATTCCATCTGCTCTGGGCTTTTTCTAAGCACAAATAAGTCCCCAGTTGTCGGGAATGAATTTCTATTTGATTAAATTTGGCTTGAGTTAATAGGTATTGAATTCGCTCTGGTGTTCCCAATGGTTCATGCAGATTTGGAAGTGTGATTCCATGTTTTGTACAGGCTTCTACGATTGACAATGCTGAATATGAATCTTCCGATGAGCAGGTAAATGCGATGAATCCACTGGATTTGAGAAAACGATACCAATTTCCGAGAATCGTAGGAATGTTGGGAAAAAGCACGAGCGCGTAAGAACAATAGATTGCGTCAAATTGATTCGATTCCGGCTCATATATTTGTGCATCGACTTCAATTAACTCAATATTGGATAAGTTTTCTGCTTGAATTTTCTGCTGAGCAATCTTGAGTAATTCTGTTGCAATATCAATTCCAATCACAGAACCACTTGTGCCGACTTTTTTAGCAGCTTCGATGGCAATATTTCCGGTTCCTGTTGCAACATCTAAAACGGATTGCCCAGGAAATGGAGTTGCATAGTCAAAAAGTGTGATTGCGCGATTGAAAGTGGCATCGTTATCATAGTTCGTCCTAGCGTTGTAAAAATCGATAACCTCTTGTTTGTAGGTCATAAATAACATCCATTCAGTCTGAAGGTATGTCACAATCGTTGCATCGCGCAATACAAATGCTCATAATTTACTGCCATTGCCTGAAACGGAACTCACGTTAATTAACCTCGCCATTGGCAGTACGCTGACTTGAGCAATTGCCGTAACAAATGCTAAAAGTCATACACCATAGTTGATTTAGCTTATCCTAGAAATTACCCTCTTCGACCCACGGGTTAAAACAACGGCAATGCTTGATTACGTGAGCGCAGCAATCGCCTTTTGGATGACAATGTTTGGCATTCAGGAGTGGGTGCTGAAGTTTCGTCTTGGTTATCTTGGGCGATATTGGGCGTTGATGAGCTCTGCAAGCTTGTTCCTTGGCTTATTGCTCTCTTCCTTTATTGTCGTCCCACTGATTATCAACTTAAGAGTAGACCCGTTCAGATTTCCAGACAATATTATTCTGTGCGCCATCGCCGCTGTCATCTTCAGCATCATTGTTAGCCTGGGGCAGTGGCTGATACTGCGAAAAGCTGAGTTGACACCGAGAATCTTTGCGCTGATTAATACAATAGTTGGAATTGTGATTTTCGCCGTACTGGTGTACTTCAATGAACCTCGCTTAGAGTGGAGCGGTGGCCCAATCCAAGGTTGGAAAACTGGACTTATCTTTCTAGTAGGTGGCGCAATTACTGGAACAGCAACAGGCAAGGCATTAGATTTCTATTGTGGGCGAATTGAGCAGCGGCTAATAAGAATTGAGAGGGAGAGGGTAGAGAAAGAAACTCAAGAGCGGGAAAGGCTTGAGAGAGAGCGGTTAGAAAAGGAGAAACAAGAGAAGGAAGCCGAAGAGAGGGAAAGGGAGGAGAGAAGAAAAATAATGTTTGAACTCGCTAAAGAGGAAGAACGAAAGTGGCTTGAAGAACATGGGGATGAGAAATATGACTATGACGAAGATGAAGACGAGGACGAAGAGTACGAACAAGAGGATGAGGAATAGGCTACTTTAGAGTTAGGCTTTAGTAAATTCCGGGCATATTCCCTGTGGATCAACTGTAAATCCATATAGTGGACTTTGCTGTGAGCAACATAATTCATCTTGTAAAAACTGACACTTGGCGCAGCAATCATTAAGAGATTCCTTTGCTTTATCAAGTGCTAAAAATTGGGGTCGTAGAGGCATCAAAATCAATGAGGAATTGTTCCGCACGAATATTTCCAACAGTTGAAAGTGCTTGCCACCTGGGGTCACTGTCTACAACATCTTTTGGAACTCGAATCCAAGCACCATCATGCTCACTAACAATTTCTAACTCTATAACTTTTGGCTTATTGAGTTCTATTTGAGTCGCTTCACTAATGAAAGTTGGCATGACACCATATTCTACTGACTCGCCAACACGAGGAATGTGAATAATGTAATGTTTTTGCAAATCGGTGCGTGCTAAGTCATTAAGAGCAGAGAAACTGCCGTGAACTAAAATTAGGTGGCGTGGTGCAACTTTAGCAATTACCTGTCCAATGCCTACCCGGTCTGTATGTGCGGAGAGATTAAACTTACGGATTTGCGCTTTTACTGTATAGTCTTTCTCATCAATTGTGACTGTTTCTCCAGTCTGCATCTCTTGCAGTAATCGCCCAGGAGATTCCTCATCTGTGTAGCCACTAATAAATATTGCAGCGTTTTCTCTCTCTAGTAGTGTTTGTGCATAGTAGACTGAAGCGCCACCAGTGAGCATACCACTAGATGCAATAATTACACTCGGTTTAGCAAGAGCTAGTGGGCGTTGTTGTGGGTCAGTTATCGGTATTACTCTTACCCCATCAATAAATGGTGGTGTTCGACCGATAGTCGCCAAGTTTTGCACAGCTTTCGGCAGAAAATTGAGGTGTTCACTAAAGACATCAGTAATCGCTCTAACTAAACCATCAATATAAATAGGAATATTAGTTTGTGAGAATTTGGCGCTGGTTTTGAGAGCGAGAATAATTTCTTGAGCGCGACCCAAAGCAAAAGCTGGAATCAGAACATTCCCACCGCTTTTGACTATTTCTAAAACTGCTTGCACGAGTTCTGTTTCTTGTTGCTTGCGGTTGGGATGAATGCTAGCGCCGTATGTAGCTTCAGTAATCAAAACATCAGCAGTTGGTAAATCATGAAGTTGTAATCCTTCGGTTGTCCGGCTGTTGGCTACATTATAGTCACCCGTATATAAAATCGTGCGATTACCGTACTGGAGATATATGCAAGCTGCTCCGACGATGTGACCAGCATTAATGAATTTTACTTTGAGTCCGGGCAGTGGTTCAAACTCTACACCTATTGGTTGAGTTTCTAAGCGAAAAAGCGTTTCCCTGAGTTCAGTTTCATCAAATAGGGGTTGAAAATCCTCATTCCGCTGCTGTACTTTCAAACAATCTGATAACATAACTTGGGCAATTTCTCGTGTGCCAGGGGTACAGATCATGGGACAAGCCGGAAACAATGAATGTAATACTGGCAGTGCGCCGATGTGATCTGAGTGTGCGTGAGTGATCAGAATCAGATTTGGGTTTTTTAAATGTTCAAAGGCGGGTAAGGGTTGGCTGCCCTTGGGACGAGTGCCTGCATCTAAGACAATTTCATAATTGCCGATCTCGACTCGAAAACAGCTTGCTCCAATTGAACGCGCTGCTCCCAACGGCGTTACCCTTAACAAATCTAACTGGCTATCTTCTAGCTGGACTTGTGGTTGTGAGAATTCATGAATCAAGAGAGCAGCACTTCCTACGGTTCCCTGAATTCGGATTTTTCTATTTTCTACAAGCCCTTCCCATTCCAGAACTCCATTGTTAATCCTTTGATGAATCGGGCGGAAGTTGGGAAATTGGGCATATATTAGTGGTTCTAGTTTTTGTTGCCATGACTCCTCGATACTGGGTGCGGTTTTCGTGACTGCTGCTGGTGGTTGTATTTCTATCTCGGCAGGTAGTTCAGCTATATCTACTCTTTGTGCCGCTACTATATGTAATCCGCGATCGCGGTATTCAAACGAGAGCTTGTATAGTCCTGCTACGGCTAACTTATAAGTACTACGAAAAGTGATTTTGCAAGTCGGGGATAGCTTTACCAGCACCGTATCACCGCGCTTGGAAGCTTGCGTCACTCGACCAACACAATAAGATGGCACAAATGTTGCAAGTTTTTCTACCAAAGAAACGCCTGTGACATCCCCTGTAGAATCAGTAGAAGGAATGCACTTCCATATTCCCTGATGTGCAAGTGCAGCCAGTTCTTGACCGCTCTTAATTTTTATTGCTTCACAGAAATCAGTAACTAACTCACCCTGCTCGATTCTTCCTGAAACACACCAACAAAATTCTGCTGTACTCATTCAATTACCTCTAAGTTTGGTCTATTTTTTTGAGTCAATCAGGATTTAGGAGTAGAAATTGAGATTTCTACATAGTACATAAATACCAAAATACAGGATTAAGAGCTAAATTTCCGTCTCTCAGGCTTAGTTACAAATCAAAATTAAGGCTGAATGTTTCGCCTTCAATATTTGATTGTTTTTCTTTTGTAGATGGTTGGGGAGCAGGCTCTGTTATCTGGTTTTGCTCAGTAGTCATTGGCGTCAAAGATGGTTGTTGTGTAAGCACTTGCTGCATCGGGAATGCACCTCTTTTGAACGCAAAATAGCAATCAATGATAAAGTAAAGCGTCTCCAGGTAACTTTTACCTAGCTGCTGTGATTCTGCAAATATGCGTTCGCGGTAGCTATCTTTGATCCGAACCTTTTCTGCGGGTAAGTCAAGTTTTTCTGCCATTGTGATTAATATAGAATTCAGGAATTAATTGTCAGAAGGTCGCACCTCGACTGCGTTCGGCGACCACCGAGCGTACTTGTGCCGAGCGTAGCCGAGGTGAGCCAGGATTGGGCTTTAAGGGTAACAGTAGATAGTAGATCCAGAATTGCCCAGGCATGAGTATTCTTCTGTATCACTTACTTAGAGGCGGTTACTGGATTCTTGCTGAGAATGGCTTTTGCCATTTCTAAAAGCCCAAAGGCATTAGCTTCCACCGGGTTGTCCCGTATTTTAAACCCGTTCTTCTCTAATAACTTCCTAAATCCAGGTAACAGGCAGCCTCCACCAATCGCCCAAATCTCATCTCCCGTGTGCTTGGCATCAAGTGTCATGCTCACTGGTTTCTTTAAATATTTTTCGTACCAATCTTTGAGACAAGCGCTGTAAACATCTCTAATATCGATGTCACGGCTGTACTTGGTATGCCCCATTTCCAGACAATATCGAATTTTGGCTGCGTCCCCAATCTTTCCCCCATTTAAATGTTTCATTTTTTGGGCAATATCTTCGATGAGAACTTCTACGCCTGCGGGGAAGGGGGTATGTACTTCTCGCTTTCCTTTGCTATAACGAGAATAGAGAGTTGTACCATTGCCAAAATCTAAAACCGTTAACTTTGGCGGCAGTTGTTGCCCGAACAATGCACCCATTCCCTCTGGTACAACTTTAAGGACTTCTATCTTCACGTCTGATTGTTTGCCAGCAAGGATGGGCTGATATTCTCCGTTTAGGACTTGTTGCAACTCCTCTGCTAAACCAACATCATGTAAGCTGACGACTAGCTTGAGATGCCAAGCCTTACGATGTGGTAGATGTGCTAATGCACCTAATAATGTCAACAGCGCATTATTGATTTTGTTTTCATTGCTATCTGTATTACGGTCAAAATGATGACCTGTACGGAAGGCAGATTCTCCAACGGTGTAAGCATTACCGTTAAAAATTACTCGTCCGGGGACATCTTCCATGTCTGCCGTAGAAATATAGCTGGGGACGCGAACGACTTCAAAGCCATCGACTAAAAGTTTTAGACTCCCGTAGCCATTATCGAAGCCAGCAGGAAATATTCTTTGCAACGTGTGAATGTTTGACATAGAGGGTCAAGTAAGGATTTATAGAGTAATTCGTAATTCAATAACCAAACGCGTAATTATTTTTTCAACACGGTTAGGTCAAGAAATTTATTTGAGTCGAGGAATTTTTGGAGTAATCAAATGACGACTAGTAACTTGATTACTGATTAA
Source organism: Nostoc sp. UHCC 0302 (assembly GCF_038096175.1). NCBI lineage: Bacteria > Bacillati > Cyanobacteriota > Cyanophyceae > Nostocales > Nostocaceae > Nostoc > Nostoc sp. UHCC 0302. Next base: position 234,559 of record NZ_CP151100.1, on the reverse strand, counting down.
CGTTTTAAGAGCGTATCATAAATCTCTTAGGTGTCAAGTGGGGTACAAATTGCTATTTCAAATAAAGTACCCTAAAAAGCTGCTATGTGTACCCTATATAGGGGCTATACAGTCATCAAATTTCTGAATAAGACTTAGGGTACATATAGCACCTACTTGTGTCCCATGAAGAATTTTTGAAATATTTCTATCGATGAATTAAAAGTACAAATTTCATCGAAGGAAGATTCAAACAATAAAATGCTCAGTACTTTTGGTTTTAAAAACTATCGGTTTAAAAACTAATCCCCCAATTTCAACATTAACTGGGGGAATTTTGGTCTATGGTTTGTCTTGAGGTCTTGGTGTTTCTCGTGTGGCAGAGGAGACAGAACCACTATAGAGCAAGTCTTGGCTAACTTTTGCTCCTGGCTTAGTTTCTAATAAACCTTGTTCCATCTCACGTAGCAGAGCGTTAAACTCAAGCTCAGACATATAAATAGTATAGTTAGGGACTCTTACCTTGTTCATCGACATCACTGATGGAAGTTATAGAAGTCAGGAATTATCCTACCATCCAAATCTCTTGTTTGAGGCGTTAGCTTCCGTAATTTCAAATGCTTTGAGTAAAAGTCGTTTCGTTTATCCGCATTCCCCTTTTACCCCCAAGGTGAAGTGATCGCTGTTGTCGAAATTACTTCCCTTGCTTGCAACCTAATCGCTGTTTGCTCACAATTGGGACATTTAACTTTCGCCAGAATCACTGAAGGCCGCCCTTTGTACTCGCCCATTACAGGTTGCCCGGTGTACTCGCTAATTATCCCCTGTTTGCAGTGATAGCACTCGAAGATAATACGCCCCACCTCCGAATTACAATCCAGGAACTGTACGTGCTGGCAAGGTTCTGGCAGTAATTCTGGTTCTTCGGGGCGATCTTGAAAGGGTATATAAGGTTTGGTTACTGGTGGTGAATCTATTTTTTTCTTGTTGCGCTTACCAGTAGTCTGCTGCTCAACTTTTGGCGGCTCTGGGGGGTTTTCATTAACAGGGGCATGGACGGGCTGCTGCTCGGTTGTGAGTTCTTCCAGCAACTTGTCATTATCTAGGGTAGGGTGAAACAGCTCTTGTTCCTCTGGTGGTTTAGATGCGCTCTCGGTTGAGTTAGCTATTGTTTTTGGGACTTCATGAAAGGCAGTTGTTTCCAGTACATCTTGATATGATTCTACTTGAGCATCACTGTCGCGCAATTCCTGTGTTATTGGTTGATTAGCCACAGGGATGTGCTTAATCAGTTGTGGCTTGGGTGGCCGCTTAGTAGATTTCATGGGAACCTTTGATAAAGACCTTCTTTTTAATGTAACTTTTAAACTGAAGAATGCTTGCTCTTAGCATTTCACTTTCTCCGAAGCGCCTCTATCATAAGTCTTCGAGCTAAGGTTTTTCTACAGATGTATACCTCGCATACAAGCAAAAGTAGAAAATTTAACTTACTTTGAATTTTTTGTTGTATTAAAGTTTATCCAAGTATAAAATCAGCCGTAATAGAGGCTTTAATAGCGAACTCTAATTATTCTCCACATCAAGCGAAATATAACTGTGAGCAAAACCCGTATTATTGCACTATTCAATCAGTCAGGAGGAGTAGGGAAAACCAGTTTAACCATGAACTTGGGCTACCATCTCAGCCAGAAAAAGAAAAATCGCGTTTTACTTATAGACATAGATCCACAAGCCTCGCTAACAACCTTTATGGGACTCGACCCAGAAAAATTTACGAAAACTGTGTACGAAGCAGTAGTAGGTGAGGAAGTATTACCAATTTATCCTGAATTAATTCATGGCATGAGTTTAGTTCCAGCCAATATCAACTTAAGTGCTGCCGAACTCGAACTTGTTGTAGCGCTAATGCGTGAAATGCGTCTAAAAAATGCGCTTGCCTCTATATTAGATGAATATGACTTTATTTTGATAGACTGTCCTCCCTCATTAGGCATTCTCAGCGTTATCAGTTTGGTGGCAGCAACCCACGTTTTGGTTCCGATTCAGTGCCAATTCAAATCTTTTCAAGGAACTGATCTACTTTTAAGAACTGTAGCAACGCTTCGTAAAGGAGCAAATAAAGCTCTTACTATTGCCGGTTTTGTTCCAACCATGTATGATGCGCGTACTGCTCAAGAGAGTAGAACTATGAAGGCTATTTTTGAACAATTGTCACCATTAGCAACAGTCTACGAGCCAATTCCTAAAACTATTGCCTTTGCTGATGCTAGTGAGGCACGTCTCCCATTAGCACTATATAATCCTAAGCATCCTGCCATTAGTGTACTAAAAAAAATATCCTCAAATTTAGAAAAACTACAGTGAGTACCAGTAAAAAAGAAAAACCTTATACTAGCAATTTAAAAGGTGTGGCTGCGCTTCTTGGTGAAGGCTTTGTTCAAACTGAAGCTCAGGATAGTTCACCATATAATATTGCTATCAATTTAATTAAGCTACCTTCATCTCAGCCTCGGCGCTATTTCGATAGTGAAAAACTTAGACAGCTTGCACTATCAATTCAAGAACACGGTATTCTTGAGCCGCTTCTTGTTCGTCCACAAGGTCAAGAATATGAACTAGTTGCTGGAGAGCGCCGCTTACGTGCAGCAAAAATGGGTGGACTAGAAAAAGTACCCGTTATTGTTAAGGAACTTAACGATCAAGAAGCTTTACAAATATCGCTTATTGAAAATTTAGCAAGAGAAGACCTAAATTCTGTAGAAGAAACTGAAGGTATACTTCAATTTATCAGCTTGCGTTTAGAACAAAATACTCAGGATATAATTTCGTTACTCTACCGGATGCAAAATGAAGCTAAAGGTAAAGTTACCCAAAACGTTTTGGGTAGCAAAGAATCAATTACTATTCAATCTGTTTTTAATACGTTAGGAACAATTTCATGGGAATCTTTCGTTAGCAGCCGTTTACCATTACTTAAACTGCCTCAAGATGTGTTAGATGTGTTACGTTTAGGTAAAATTGAATACACTAAAGCAACTGCTATTGCCCGCGTCAAGAATGACCTAGAAAGAAAGGCACTGATGGAAGCTGCAATAACAGAAAATCTATCTTTAGTACAGATTAATGAGCGAATTAAATCATTTCGCACAAGTGATTCACAGCCAACTTCTCTAAAGGAACGTTACAAGCAGGTATCAACTAGATTGCAAAAAGCGCCTGTTTGGGAGAATCCTAAAAAACAAAAAGCTTTAGAAAAATTGCTTGTTCAAATTGAATTGCTTTTAAATGAGAATTCATCTGAGTGACATCCTCCTGCAACAAATCGACGAGTATACTGTGGAGTATGTCACCACGGAACATTAAGGATTCGCCCCTACACCTCACTTTAGACCATTTTTACCCTTGCCAAAATATTTCAGTGCAGACGGGTAAATTAATGACATGATTTGAAAAACTGAACAAATAGTATGACTAATTTGACAACTGATACTACAAAACTACAAATACAACTCTCTAAAAAATACTTCGCTCTACCCTTATTTGCACAGAAGATTATTCAGTTGTTCTCGGTGATTTACGCACCGATAGACAAAAATTCATTCTTAAGTTGTCTCAGTAAAACTAGAGCCTTAGATGAAAACAATAAACCTTTTAACACTAAAACCATCAGTCAACAAATTGATAAATTGTTAGCAGCAGGTCTGCTAATTAAAGAAAACAGGCAAGGTCATGAATGCCATCCGTTACTTACAGAAATTGCAACTCGTCATGCTGTACAGACTGGGCAGTTAGAAATACTAGTCACAGCAGTGGAGGAAAAGCTACCCATACGCACTCACTGGCAAAACGAATCTCGAATGTTTCAAAACCTCCGCCAGTGTATCAGAGAAATCCGTATAGGTCTTTACCGCCAAGACCATAGTTTTATTAATAGGCAAATTGAAGATTACCAGAAGTACGGTTATGGTGAAGAAAAATTAGCAATAGAAAATATTTCTGAGCAGATATGTAATAACCCATTTGATACAGATTGGTTTAACACCCTACCACAAGGATTATATGAAAGTTGCATATCCAGCATCCTTCTCAATTCGGCATTAAAATTGTCTGCGTCTGAAGATGCATTTACGCTGCTGGAAGAAGAATGCTCTACACATGGAAAACATTGCTCAGATTATTTACACTTGATTTTGACAGAACAACTGCTGCTACGAGGTTGTACCCAAGAAGCACAGCAGAGTTTGGAGCGTATATCTGATGAATATCAAAATAATGTCGCCGCCTTTTGGGGCTGGTTGAGTTTTCTACGAGGTGAGAACGAGCAAGCAATCATTTATTATACAGATGCCCTCAAAGCACTAAGAAAAGCCAAGGGTAAACGCCAAGTATATTTTAATACAATTAACGGTTTATTTTTTATTTTAGCGCTGTTAAAAGATGGTTCAGTAGAACGTCTCCGGGAGGCAGAAGAATACGCCAGTCTGATTTCCCGCCAATCAGATCATTGGCTAACATTTATTTACGACAGGCTGAAAATGGTACTGCAAGTCCATCAGGGTAATATTGCCCAAAAAGAGCTTGTAGTAAGTGCTTATATTGCTTCGGTAGAAGAAAATAATAGTTTACAAACACTGTTTTGCTCGCTATGCCTTTACTGGATGGATTCTGACAGTGCTAAAAAACGCTTACCTAATTTATTAAAGCCTTTATATCGGCGATCGCTTGCTTCTGGTTATCATTGGCTAGCAATGGAAACAGCAGAACTCCTATCTCGGCTCGAAGCAAGTAGTAACTATAAAAAACAAGCAGAGGCACTGCGAGAAGATAGCGGCATCCAAACGATAGTAGACCTAATTCGACCCCAGGAAGCTTGGGAAATGTGCCTAAATGCCTTAGCAAATCTTCAGAAAGAACCACAAATATCTGGAAAAGCAGAGTCAGAACTACGTTTAGCATGGTTCATTACCTTCTATCCCAGCAAATGCGACTTGCAACCACGAGAACAAAAAATGAATGCCAAGGGGGAGTGGAGTAAAGGTCGCCCTATAGCTCTTAAGCGCCTGAGTAATGGACTAAGTGAGTTTAAGTATCTCACACCCCAGGATATGCGGGTATGTAGTTGTATTGAGACATATAATGATGGCTCTTATTACGGGAAAGTTGAGTACACCTTCAATGAAAAAGCCATCTCTGCCTTAATTGGACACCCGTTAGTTTTTTGGGAAGATACGCACAATATCCGTGTAGAGATCGTCAAAGGAGAACCAGAACTACTGGTTAAAAAGGGAAAACAAGAGCGGCTTACCTTAGAATTTTCTCCCAAGTTAACAGAATCACAGAATATTTTAAATATCAAAGAAACTCCAACTCGCATCAAAGTTATTGAAATTACTCCTGAACACCGACGCATTACAGAGATTCTTGGCAAGGAAAATAAGTTAAACGTTCCTGCCACTGCCCATAAGCAAGTTTTGGCAGCCATTAATGCTGTCTCTGGCATTGTTACTGTCCATTCTGATATTGGTGGTGGATTAGAAGGAGCAGAAGAAGTACCTGCCCAGACTTTACCCCATATTCACCTCTTACCCGCCAACACCGGATTGAAAGTCACCATTTTGTCACGCCCATTTGTCCAAGGTGGTACCTACTACCGTCCTGGTACAGGTGGTGAAACTGTAATTGCCGAGATTGACGGTAAACGTCTGCAAACTAAACGCAATCTATCTGAAGAGAGGCAACTTGCTAAAGCAGCTGTAGCAGCCTGCCCCACTTTGATGCGAACTGAAGAACAAGATGGTGAATGGGCAATAGAAGATCCAGAGGACTGTTTAGAATTGCTTCTAGAATTGCAAGCGCTGGGAAGCAAAGTCGTCATGGCATGGCCAGAAGGAGAAAAACTGCGTATAGGCCACAATGCAGACCTAAAAGACTTTAATTTATCAATTCAACGTCAGCAGGACTGGTTTGCAGCTACTGGTGAGTTGAAATTGAATAATGACCTAGTACTGGATATGCAGCAACTACTAGAACTATTGGAGAAAACCCCTAGCCGATTTATTCCCCTTGGCGATGGTCAATTTCTGGCTTTAACTCAAGCTTTCCGAAAACGCCTAGATGAATTGCGGATGTTTTCGGAAAAACATAGTAAAGGTATCCGTTTCCACCCCTTGGCCACATTAGGGTTAGAAGATTTTGTAGACGAAGTAGGTAAGGTAAAAGCAGATAAACACTGGAAGGCACATATCCAGCGGCTCAAGGAAGTGCAGAATCTAAAACCAGAACTCCCATCTACGCTTCAAGCGGAACTACGTGACTATCAGATAGATGGCTTCTGTTGGCTGGCGCGTTTAGCACATTGGGGTGTGGGAGCTTGTTTGGCAGACCAAATGGGATTGGGCAAGACCGTGCAGGCATTGGCTGTCATCCTCAGAAATGCCCATGAGGGGCCAACTCTAATTATTGCCCCGACTTCTGTATGCATGAATTGGGTGAGTGAAACGCAGAAGTTTGCCCCAACACTAAATATTATTCAATTTGCTGGTGTTAACCGTCAAAAATTACTGGATGAGTTGCAACCCCTGGATATGTTGATATGTAGCTACGGGTTATTACAACAAGAAGAGGTAGCCCAAATGCTTTCTCTGGTACAATGGCAAACGATTGTGCTGGATGAGGCCCAGGCTATCAAAAATATGACTACTAAACGTTCCCAGGCAGCTATGAACTTGAAATCTAACTTCAAGCTGATTACTACTGGGACTCCAATTGAAAATCACCTCGGTGAATTGTGGAATTTGTTCCGTTTTACTAATCCTGGGTTATTAGGTTCTTTTGAAAGTTTTAATCAACGCTTTGCTATCCCTATTGAAAAGTTTCAGGACAAACAAGCACGTAATAAACTTAAAAAACTTATTCAACCATTTTTGCTGCGGCGCACAAAAAATCAGGTCTTAGAAGAGTTACCTTCACGTACCGAAATTCTGCTTCATGTGGAGTTAAGCCGGGAGGAAATGGCATTCTATGAAGCATTACGGCGTCAAGCAATATCTAAACTTACCGAAAGTGATGCAGAGGCAGGAAAGAAACATTTGCAAGTTTTGGCTGAGATTATGAAACTACGTCGGGCTTGCTGTAATCCTAGTTTAGTTATGCCTGACACTGAGTTACCAAGTTCCAAGTTGCAACTTTTTGGTGAGGTGCTGGGTGAACTTCTGGAAAATCGCCATAAGGCGTTGGTCTTTAGCCAGTTTGTTGACCATTTGCACATTATCAAAAATTATCTGGAGGAGCAAGGTATTAGTTATCAGTATCTAGATGGCAGCACTTCAGTAGCAGAGCGCAAAAAACGGGTAGATGCTTTCCAATCTGGCTCTGGGGATGTATTTCTTATTAGCCTCAAGGCGGGGGGGACAGGACTTAATCTAACTGCGGCTGATTATGTCATTCATACAGACCCTTGGTGGAATCCCGCAGTGGAAGATCAAGCCTCAGACCGCGCTCATCGCATTGGCCAACAACGCCCTGTAACCATTTATCGTCTAGTAGCAAAGAATACTATTGAAGAAAAGATTGTGGAATTGCATCACCACAAGCGAGATTTGGCAGACAGCCTATTGGAAGGTGCTGATATGAGTGGCAAGATATCAACAGAAGTTTTATTACAGTTGATTAGTGAAGGATAAGCTGTCGCGTTACTGTGTATATATCCTAGCAGCATAATTAGCGTGTTTCTCCTGCTCTTCCTGCCGTTTCTTTCTCTCTGCTCGTACTCATACTCTAATATCTTTATGGCAAGTGTGACATCCTCTGGATTGAGCCGAACTGAACCTTCAAAAACGCCATATCAGCCATAACGTTTTTGCTTATCTTGTCTGTGTTTCTGGTGATCCTATAAAAACCTTTAAAGTAAAAGCAACAGAATCAGGATTTAACTGAGCTAGGCTCCTTTAAAAAATTCCCCATGTATGGGTTTGACGTAATCACAATACGCCTTATAAGCCTCTTGTGGGCTATCAAAATAACCAATAATAATTGATTGAGAATTAAGTGTTGTTTGCGCTCGAAATTTCCCGTGCCATCTATCACACGCCACTACACCTTTAAATCCAGACTTATTATTGCAGTGCTTGCCTCGATTCATTTGAATTTGTTGACGAGTTAGTGCTTTGAGATTTTCGCGTCGATGGTCAAAAGTATTGCTGTTGAAGTGACGGATTTCAAGCGACATATCAAGCCCGATTCTTTGAGCCACTACTTTATGAAAGAAAATTGTTTGTTGTTTTCCCTCACAATCTCGCTTGCTATTCCTCCGCATATAACCATCACTATCAATTCGCCATCTGAAATTATCAACTAAGTCCTGATCCACTTCGCTATAAAAGGCTGTTCTTGTTATACCTGTTTTAGTTGTGTAAACGAATTCTGGCATAATTAGATAACTTTGTAACTAGAAACGGAAGTTGAGGTTTATTCACTAAGCAAGTTCTTGAAATCAAAAGGATAGCTTGAGAGTAGAAATTAAGCCTTGACGTAATTAAAAATGTTGTAGAGTCAAGAAAAGTTTCCAATATTTCCCTACGTAACTCACCCTCCTTATGGCGATCGCACCCTTAAGCTGGCAAGAACTAGAAAGCCTCACAGATTATCAAATAGATAGCGTTAATGGTCTCACCAACGCTAAAGCCCGGTTGCGGTTGTTTGGTCAACCGGAATCTGATGTGCGGGTAACGCTGTACCGCGATAACCACGCTTGGTGTCCTTACTGCCAAAAAGTTTGGTTGTGGCTAGAGGAAAAACAGATCCCCTATCGGATCGAAAAAGTGACAATGTTCTGCTATGGGGAGAAAGAGAGTTGGTACAAACGTAAGGTACCATCAGGAATGCTTCCCGCGATCGAGCTAGATGGACGGATTATTAAGGAAAGTGATGACATTTTGATCGCTTTAGAAAAGGTTTTTGCTCCATTGAGCCAAGGGATGGAAGACCTGACGGTGCTTCCTCTACGTCGATTAGAACGACTTTTATTTAGAGCTTGGTGCGTTTGGCTGTGTTCAAGAGCTGCTTCCTCTCAACAAGAACAACGTAACCGAGAACAATTTATCGGAGTGGTGGCTAGGGTCGAGTCAGCTCTGGGTCGCACCCCAAGCCCTTACTTTTTAGATAGCTTCGGCATCGTCGATGTCATTTTTACACCCTATCTCGAACGGATGAATGCGAGCCTTTACTATTACAAGGGCTACTCGCTGCGTTCGGAAAACCCTCGCTTGAGCGCATGGTTTGCGGCAATGGAAAGCCGAGCGACCTACTGCGGTACCCAGAGCGACTTTCACACCCATGTACATGATTTGCCCCCCCAGATGGGGGGCTGCTGGGAAAATGGCGAAACCCAGATGCTTCTCAATAAAGCGCGGGTGGATAACGGCCCCTGGTTCGGGCTACCAGATGTTAGTTATCCAGAACCGGAAAACTCCCGCATGGAAGCTCTTCAACGAACTATCGAACATCGCATCAACATTATCCGAGTTAACCCCTTAGATGATAAATTGTTTGATCAAGCCCTACGTTGTGCTTTAACACACATGATGCTCGGTGAAGACTGTGTACCTCCATCGGGATCTGATGTTGCTCTACGATATTTACGCGATCGCATTAATGTACCGCGAGATATGTCCATCTATGCAGCCAAGCGATTGAGGGAATCCTTGGAGAAAACCGCAGCCCTTGTAGGTGATGGGCAACCAGCCCCCATTCCCACTGAGCATCGACGAGATCAAGACCCGTCTAACTTTGCCATCAAGTAGAATTCAGGAACCTATCCAGACAGCTCGCGCTCTTCTAACAGTCAAATCCCGAACCCGTAATAAAATGCCCAACCGTCTCCTTTGGAGACGCTAGCGCGAATGATGAAAGCCCTTTGGGGCAAAAGCGCCTAAATACCTCGGTTCTGCAAAAAATATTATTGATCCGGTGTTAGCGCAGCGTTAGCGAGGAACGAGCGTTCCTCTGCGCGGTCTTCTCCCACTCGTGAGAGGCTAACGCCTTCTCCTATCGGAGACGCTATGCAAACGCGGAGCGTCTCCAAGAGTTGGGGGTTTCCCCCATGAGCGACTGTACGCCTGTAATCGACCTATCACAAAAAGAGTGTCATTGCTGCTTAGTGAAATTACAACAGTTAATAGCTTGACCAATAATTAAAATTAATTTTATGGTTAATCTGTAGTGTTATGAGACGTGAACCCTTATTATTTGCTGTAATTGCACAGAAAGTAGGACTTATTCATGAAATTAGCTCACAAGCTTGCAGTTACTACTGCTGGTGTCTTATGTTTTACTACTCTTAACTTTAAACCAGAGCAAGCTAGGGCTGTTACCATCAGTGGCGATGTACTTACTGCAAATACAATAGTTAACGGCTTCTCATTAACAGATGCTGCAAAGGCAATCGCTCCGTTTCAAGACCAATTAACTATCGGGCCTGACTCCTCACTATTACCGAATACACCATTTCAGCTACTTACGCTTGCTGCTAACACTTATAATGTAACTTCAAACACTTATTTCTATGTTCCTCTGTCTTCTGTAAATAATTCGCCTCCAATTTTAGGAACCTTTCCCCCTGATAGCAGCCAGAATGCTTTTTACTGGTTCGACCCTACCCAACTTGGAGGTCAAGATTTATCGATTATTGTAGATGGTCGAGCTACAGCTATTGGTTCTGATTATCTTGCAGGCCCAGTTACCAGAAATCTTCCTTTTGGTGGGAATTCGACTATTGTTTTGGCTGCCTTCCTCTCGCCATTAAGTCCTGGCGAACATACAGTCCAGATTCAGGGTAAATACAATGGGGAGTTGGTGGGAGGCCCATGTGTACCTAATGTATGCGTCAGCTTTAATGTCAGTTATAAAGTCAATAGTCAACCAGTCCCTGAACCTGAGATAAGCCTTGCTATTTTGGCTGCTGGTGCGAGCGCTTGGTTCTTTAAACAGCATTTAAAAACTTCAAAACTAGCCAAATTTTAAATAAGTTAGGAGTGGGTATTCGTGAAATGGTATTAAGATAATAATCTCTTCAAAATAAATCTAAAAATTGTAGCATAAGCATTGTGAGCTTTTTTACAAGAACCCACGCTTTTAAAACTCCTCTAAATTTTTAGTCAAAATCAATTACTATCTCATTAATTCTGACAACATCTGCTCCAAAATATCTTCCATAATTGACTCGTCTAAGGAGTACAAAGGTGGTGGGCCAGCGAGAAATTCTTTAATAGTGATTTTCTGTTCTCTAAAATCCTTAACAAAATCCCGAATCCCAGAAACGACGTTAATTTGAGATTCCATTGTTTCTACTATTGCAGCCGCAGAGTCAATACCTTTTTTAGCAGCTTTTCGAGAATCAGTAACCATCGTTCCTTCTGGAGTATTTTTTGTCAAACGCAGTTCCTGCTTCAAGTTTTCGTATTGAGCCAGAAGAATTTGATTTTGTTGTTCTAGAGTTCGACATCTACGGGTTAAATCATCCTCGCTATTAGGGAGATCCAAGAAATAAAATGTCCAGCCGTATCAATAATATTTTTGGCAAAACCGAGGTATCTAGGCGCTTTCGCCCCAAAGGGCGAAAGCGACGGCTGGACATTTTATTACTGGGAAAGGCCTTATTGTCAATTACTTCCCCAACTTGTTGACTTCGTTCAATTTCAAGAAGTCTTGCTAAATCACCCTCTTGGTAGGCTTTATTGATTGATTTCATAATTTCTGTGTGATACTTCTGTGTTTCGCTGTCTCTGGCTTTATCAGGGTGAAAGATTTCAGCTAATTTTAGAAATGTTTGACGAATTTTTCTTTGCTCATCTGTTCTGGCTACAGAGGGAGATTCCACAGGCTGTTGCGATTGCCAATATTGATGCTGCTCTTGACTAGTTTCCTCTGAAAAATCTGATTGGGAATCTTCATTTTCAAATGAAGAGTCTAACTCTGTATCTACGTGTTTGCTGTTGGCTTTGACACTGATGACTCCAGTTACCTGTAGGTTACGGTAAACTGCTTCTATATTCTTAAGGGTTTGTTTACCGAACTTTCTAGTAGTAAAAATCTCCTCAAACAGAGTATGGATTTCCTGGTCTAACTCAGCCATTTTTTGGAAATTGGGAGTAGCTTTAGTGAGAAATTCTGTGCCGAAAGAACGCATCTGTTCAATAAAGTTCTTCAGTTCCGTCCGCTTTCTCTTGATTTGTTTAAGCAGCGATTGGTGTTCTTTTTCCAGAAACTCTAAGCGGATATGTAACTCAGACAGAGCCAAGGGAGTTGCTTTAATCGATTGCGATGGAACTGTGATTTTTCGAGGCATGAAACACGTATGTAAGTTTAAAGTTTAAAATATAACTGTCAAAGTACTTAAGACAATGCTAAAAAAGACACCTCAATGATCATACACCGCAGCCCAATACTAAGCTTCTTATAGTTTTTTTAATCAAAACATCTGAGTGTGCACCATAAGTAAGTAGATAAAGCGATGGTTTTTTGTATAACATCGTTTGAGAAGAAACAGACAAGTATTGTATATCGCAAGTGAAAATAGAATATTTACTGTGATTGATTTTCTTGAGACACCTGTGCCTGTAACTCCTGTACTTGTTCTATATTTAGACCCGTTACTTGTGCGACTTCCTCTATAACCATTTCTCTTTGCAGTAAATTTAATGCAATCTCTTCTCTTGTTTTTTGGGCAGCTTTTTGTTCCCAACTAGTAACAATTTCCATAATTTCCTCCCGTTGTGCTAACCCCATTGTATCTATGACTGTTTGAAATGCTTGTTCTTCCATTGGATCTAGGCGCAGATATGTATCAACGAATCCAGAAATTAATTGCATTCGCGCTGGATCTAACTTAAGCGTCGCTAGCAATCGTAAACATTCCGCCTTCACAAAGGGACGTTCTGATGCAGGAATGTTCATCTTCGCCATTAACGCTGCTGCCACTGGATTTGGCTGTGTTAAATAATCCCGCCAACTCAAACGATTCAATTGAATTGCTGCAAACTGAAATTCCAGAACATTTAAATCAGCAAATGTAATACGATAATTTTGAGGTTCGGCGCGTAGTGGTTCATCAAATGAAAAAATTACCACTGGGTAAATCGGTAAATCATATTTCTCTAAAAGACGTGCAAAATATTTAAACATCCGCTTGGGAAATTCTGACTGAGTAGAAGACTGATTTTCAACGTGAATTAAAAAATAAGTCTCCTGCTGCTGGTAACGCACCTGTGCGAGTAAGTCAATTTCTTTTCTCTCTCCAGAGGTAACATCAGTAAATACTTCCTGGGGTAAAAACTGAATGGAATCCCGGTCTATTTGGCTGGCTACTTGAGGTAGAAACAAATCGAGAAACTCAACAAAAAATGTAGATAATAATTCTTTAAAGAGGCGATCATGGTCAATCATACTTTTCTCTTCTATTTTATTTATAGCAATCTTAATAATATCGTCTCAATCCTAGCAAACAAAAATTGTATAAAAGTAGAATTAGTCAAACTTATCTATAGTTCCCCATGATTAAATTTTTATATATCTCTAAATTAGCTAAGGTCGATATTTAAAGGTAACTTATATTTTTAATCAAGATAAAGATTGATATCTTTGTCTAAATATTTATTAGGATCTACAGAATATCTAATTGAGCTAGTAGCTAAATCTAAATTATTCAGAATTTGAATATCTTCAGACTCTAATTTATGCTTTTGATTAGGAGCATATTTTATTAAATAACCTTGAGAATCTAAAATTCTATGAATTGGGTAATCATCGGCAGATGTTTTTTTAATATATATTGGAATAGCCCTGAGATAACTATTGTCTACTCCAATAGCTTGAATAATCTGCTTGTAATTTACTAATTTACCTGATGGAACTTTTGCTATAAAATCAAGGAAGCGTTCATAAGGTTTTTCAGATAATGCTGGAAATTTATCAGTTTGAATCTGAACATTATTTCCAACATTAATCGTACCAGAATTAATAACTACACCTAAAACTCCTCTTTGATATTGAATAGTTTTTAAGGAATCAACTAAATGAGCTATGCGCTTACACGGTTCACAATAAAAAGTTAAACGAACAGCAGCCCCACTATTAAAACTTATGAGAGAACCAGGAACAAAGTTCTCAGATTTTATCTCAGCTATGACAATATTCTCTCGTAATCCTCCTGGTGGAATTGCTAAATTTACAATATTTTCATATCTCACAACTAAGACTTGTCTAGGACTACTGGAATTTGCATTGATATCTCCTTCAATACCATGACCTCTTTCTAAGTTGATTTCCTCAACTTTTTTCATTGCTGACTTATGCTGTTGTTTAACAAAAAGATTTAAGACAGAACCCTTTTCAATAAGCATAAATAATTATTCAGTTTCAAAACTTATAAATTAATAACAATTACGGAAACGAGTGTGAAGCCATTGCAACCTAGTTTCTAAACGCTCAAGACTCTCTGGATGTTGCTGCCCGATGATAAAATTCCACAGAGTAGTTTGAAAAGTACGTGCTTCGATAAACAAATTTAACAGTTCGTTATCGATGCTTAGTCCATAGCCAGTAAGTGCGTTTTCTGCACGCTCAATATCTGTTTTAAAGACATAGCTAGAAGCAACTAAACAGGCAATATCCCAACCAATGTGACCAATAAACTTGTCCGAAATATTAACTTAGGAAAAGAAAAATGGTAAAACGTTAGATTGGGCGTCTACCATTTTCCACAATTAGTTATGATTTTAGATTATATACAAAAGTATCCACTACGAACAAAACAGATTTTAGGGATTAGTTACGAACAATTGCAATCACTGCTAAATTGCGCCTTAAAACGAAATCGATACATCAAAGCTAAACAAGAGAGTCATAAAATTAGAATTAATGCGGCTGGTGGTGGTCGTCCCGAAAAGTTATCAACCGAAGAACAAGTATGTTTATGTCTATTTTATCTAAGACAGATGCCAACATTCCAAGTATTAGGAATGCTATTTGGTGTTTCCAAAACCGAAGCTAATGATACATTTCACGACTGGATACCAATTCTTCGTGATATATTACCTGCTAGTTTATTAGAACAAGTATCAAATAATGAAAGTGATTTACTATTTGTTCAAGAAGTATTAACAAATTTTAGGCTATTAGTCGATAGCTTAGAACAGCCAATATATAGGGATTCTGACCAAAAAGAGCAACAGAAATATTTTTCTGGAAAGAAGAGACAACATACATTAAAAAGTCTGATAATTGGCATACCAGAAGGCAAAGATATTGTAGAGGTAGAAGTAGGTGTTCCTGGGCCAACAGCAGATATAAAATTGTTTCGTCAATCTCAAAATAAATTTGATAAATCTCAACCCTTTTCAGGTGATAAAGGCTTTCAAGGAGGTGAGAATATCACTACTCCTCATAAAAAGAAACCAAAACGAGAATTAACTCAACAGCAAAAAGATGAAAATAAGGCTTTATCTAGTAATCGGATATTCATTGAACATTTGATTCGATTACTTAAAATATTCCGCATAGCCTCACAAAGATTTCGCTTAAAGCTTGAGACGTATGAGCAGATTATTTTAACAGTTTGCGGATTAGTTAGGTTAAGAATTGGTAGCTTAGTTCTGCCAACTTAGCTAGTAGCAAAAATCATAAATTTTTAGAAATTAGGAGTTAATTTTTATGCCTCTAAATTATCACTAACTATCTCAAAGCCTTATAATTACGTATTTACGAAGATATCAAAGTTTTGCCCCAAAGCTTTGAACAGTCTGGCTTTGGAATTTTCGGACAAGTCTAATAAAGGTATCTTCCCAGTCTGTCCACAGCACTCCGCGTGTCGTGTTAAGTACATTAGAAAAATTAGAATCTCCGTGAAGCGGTTGCATGGGTAACTGAAGTTGCTCAAATCTGCTTTTAAGGTTGTGATTAACAGCTTGCAGCATTTGGCTATCACTAAAGCTAAATGCTCCTTGAGATATAAGAGTACACAACATCTGTTCAGACTCCCTTAAAGGAGCTAAAACTGTAAGTTCGCCAACAAATTCAACTAAAGCTTCGTGACACTGCCGCAATGCAAAACCTGCAATAGCCGCATCCGGTAGTTCATCTACCTGTTCAACAAATTCCCAGAAACTTAAAACTAAACCATTATGTTGATGAGGCCCTGGTTGAATAAGATTGGTTGGTGCAATAACAGGTGCGTCTGCTGCCGTCAGATAACTGGCCACTGCAACCTCTGTTGCAAACCAAGTATCACCAAGCCGCACTGTACCTGTTGTGGTTGCTATACGTGCTACTACAGGGGCAGGACGCAAATGTATAACTAAATTGCTTCTGTCTTGCAAAACAACAGCCTGATCAAATTTCAAACCTTGTTGCCGAGCTACTTTACAAGCTGCATTGATTGAGTTTTCTAGACGAGACTTGTCAGGTGTACTAGTCATACTGCCCAAAAGTATTACATAGAAATGTAGTGTCTTGTATTTTTGTCCTACTCCTCATCCGCATATTGCGGGGGACTAGCCCCGACTCGCTGAGTAATTTTAGGATATTTGCCTGATGGAACTGTGTCTGCAATGCTGATGACATCAATCTGGTGCCACCAATCATCACCAAAATCAAACCAGTAACCAAAAGCATCATCTATAGATAAGCCCAAAGACGCAATTGAAGTACTAGACACATCTCCTGTAGGCTTTGATGTCAAATCGGAACTTGAAAATGCTTGTTTTACGCAATAGCGTCTTGCATTTGGATCTTGCGGCCCTTTTCCTTCCACTTGAAATTCGTACATATGTTCTTCTTCTCGGTCAAATGCTTTGAAGATGATTTTATGCAATTGCGCTAAAGTATTGCTGCCTTCAATCTCAATTTTTCGAGACACCACTGGATTAAGCTCTGCAAATTCCTCTGTAATTGGGCCGTCAATTAAAAACACCTCCAGCACATATAGCGCATTGGGAGAAGGGTTAGTCGCTTTTTTGGAAGCATTTTCTGATTTTTTAGTTTTAGCCATATTCATTACAGGAATTTAGCTCACCCAGCTCCAGTTTTTTCGGATTTCATCCTTTTGAGTCGGTTTGAGTTTTTGAAATCAAACTAGAACTGTTGGGTATAAAGCCACTTACGTTAATCATTATTGTAATTGAGTGTAGCGCTTTGATTTACTCTGTCCCACGCACGGCAGGAGGATTTACCAACGCCCGTCAGCGCCTCCCAAGGAGTTCGACTTGTAATGAGGGCGTAGCTATATCGTTTGTAGTAGATACACCTCGCAAGCAATAGTTAATTGGTCTTGCGCTAAACTCAGGCGCAAATCAAGCCATCCATTCAGTCCACTGCGGGGCATCTACAAGCAGTTGAGTAAATAAGTCTTGGTTTGCCTCCTCAAACTCCAGCATCACGCCGCGACGCTCACCACTCTTGCCCAAAGGAATAATTGTAATTGCCCATCTCTTGTTTTGAGCGATGGCGCTTTTCGCCCGCCGTAGGTGATCGCCAGCCGCAAGCAGAGGCTAAAAATGCTTTTAAAAACCTTAAAGTCAGAAACTTTAGAACTTAGGTTTTTACTTGGGTTGCCACAATGGAGTGATATCAAGGTTTTAGCAGCAGATACGGCATTCTAACCTACTTAGTACGGTTTACACCCCCCTTGGGTTTTGTAAATTTATTGTAACATTTGTTTATATAAAGCAATATATGCTGACATAAGCAAACCCAAATAAAAGAGTAACTAATAAAAGCGATGAATCAACCCATTGAATTATCTTTAGAACAAGAATTTAGCCTCAGAACTTTTGCGGATCTTGTGCAGCAGATGTCCCGTGAACAAGCTCAAGAGTTTTTGCAGATGCTGTATAAGCACATGATGATAAGGGAAGCGACTTACCGAGAATTGCTCAAACATCGGTGGGAACTTGATTCAGACCCAATCTTGGGATAAGACAAACTAAACAAGTCACTTGAAGCGACTCAGAAGATAACGAACACACAGTTGCTCTATTCAAGGGCAAGGCGATAGAGACTGTTTGCCCCAAACTCAGAACTTGCACAATCACCGACTCACAGTAACGGTTTTGATGGAACAGTGAACTACTCGCTCCCTACACCCCCACCTTCCCTACACACACCACACACAGACCCATACCCGCCTCCAAAAATTACCACTGCCCCAGATACTCATTCCGGTAAGGCTCACCAACAGCCTCGCCAACTTGGGAGACAAGCTCAGTATAGAACCGACCAGCGCCCCTAGCTATCTAATTGGTATTTCAGGGCTTGAGACTCAAGCACAGTCAGAAGTTCCGTATGTTGATCGACTAAAGCTTGTATTGTGGTAACTGGATGACGATGAAGGCGATGTTTTTGTTGACGGGGTGCTTCATCCATTGCTAATCTGCGACGTTGAGTGTTGTATTCCGCTACAGGCACTTCCCGAATTTGTGTCAGCAACATTTGTTCACTTTCGGCGAAGAAAAGAACTTGATATTGCCCAAAATCACGTAATTCGGCAGTTGATTTGCGCCCACTAATTCGCCGTTGATTGCGACGCAAAAGGCTAAACATAGCTTCCATTTTCAAGTTATCTGGCGGTAAGCCAGGAATGTCATAGCAGTGCAATAAATCAGTACCGTATTTATGCCATAGTTTTTGTAGCTTTTTCTTCAAGGCAAACTGTGCGGGATTTTGTTGAGGGTCGGGCTGAAATTGCTGTAATAACTCTTCCATTTCGCGCCGAACTTGAAAACTTGTTAAAGGTAATTTTACAGTTTGTGTAACATCGGTCGCGCAATCAATGCGTGGACTGGTTTGTTCAGGATAGTGCAAACATTCTGCAATTCGTTGCAACCAATTGTGTGTTTCTTCTAAGTCGGAGGCTAATGAACGATTGCTACTTAAGGCTTGGTCAATCCATACTGACAAGAGAGACAAATAATCTGTATCAAGTTCTCGACATGGTAAACTACGTAGTATCTGTCCAATAGTTTCTAATTGCTGGTAGCCGCTTAAACCGCCCCAGCGAAAAGGTTTGCGACTGGTGCGATTGACACAATCCCGAACCGCAGCCCGAATCTGGGATTCGATTGCCATTAACTCTATGTCTCGTGACAAATAGGGGATTCCTGAAAAAAAGGGAGACTGTCTTGCTGCTGTTCGGAGCCTGGGTGTTGGGCTCTTTCTGAGTACTCAGGGACTTTTGGCAGATCATCTAAATCTGCTTTTAATTGCTGTCTGAGCTTTGTGTCTAATGGCAGCACCACTTCACTTAAATTACTGAGAAAGTGGGCTTGACAACGTTGATGGGGTGCATCTGGCCAACTTGAATTCATTGCCGCAATGATTGATTTTTCCCCATCTGACAATGTTGCTAGCACTTTATACGGTAACTCTTTATATGGTTGCAGCCACTCAATTAACCTTTGTGCCTGTGCCTGTGGTAACTGAATTCCACTTACTGGTGTACCGCTTAATACCTCGTACAATACATACAGTAAGGTTCCGTGGCCTTCGGGCTGTAAGGCATCTATTGCCCAAATCAAGCCACCATGATGGACTGCTGTGGCAGCTAATTTCTCCTGTGTATGTGCAATCGTTCCACCCAATAGTGCCAGAAATTGACGGTATAGCTTACCTACATTGCTTTCGTTAATTTCAACACCACGCTGGTTTAATAAGCGCCGAATTTCTGCCAACTGTTGATGCTCATTTTCATGTTGCCAACCAATAAATGCCAGCACGTCTAGCCCATAAGTACTGTAAGGCAGACTGTATTTTAACACGCCAGTCGCGTAGTAATGTTTACCAAAATGTGTGCAACTATGATTGGTACATTCTTTACTCTTGCCTGCCACAAATACTGCACCATCCATTGTTTGAATGGTTTTACGCATGTGTCTTGGTCTGCGTAGCGCTAATTCTGCCCCACAATGCACGCACTCAATGAGTGAACATTCTAATACTATTCGTTTGATATTACTGAATTTTCGTTCTGGGCGATGGCGAGGCAACTTTACTATCACTAATTTTTTACTGCTGCTAGGTGCTTTCCTCAGTTTACCTGCTTTGTATACCAATTAGATAGCTAGGGACCAGCGCTGTCGAGTCCTTCCCGCAATTTCAACTTCAGCCCCTGACAGCCGCTGACAGCTTCATTTAATATTTGGGGAATATCGTGTGTGTCACTGACTTTGGTTTGTATATCTATATTATTAGTGACTGACACAGATTCACGATCTAACACTTCATCCCGACTTAGCCAAGAATCAAAAATCGAATCACGCTCGTCATCGGATGGCACAAACTGATAAACACACTCCCGTTTTCCTCGCGGCCCAAAGCGACCGATATCAGATAAGCGCAAATCAACCTTGTCCAATAACTTTCGCGCGATGCCTGCGGCAACCCTTGACAGGGAACGCTATCGGGGTCAATTTCTTGCAAGTGTAAAGCAACAAGCGTTCGCCTTGCTCCCCCAACAACTTACTCCATACACTCGACCCAATCGCAAACCACAGATTTACACCCGTCGGCAAAGTCAACCAAGACTTGCCACTGTCCGAGATACCCATTCCAAAACGGTTCACCATCAGCAACCCCAACAGCCTCACCCACATTGTCAACTAGCTCATTGTAAAACCGACCAGCAGTTTCTAACCCCTGCCGCAGCTTCAACTTCAAGCCCTTCCAGCCCTGAGTAGCCTCATCTAATGTTTGGGGAATATCGTGTGTGTCAGCAACTTGTGTTTTTAACTCTATATTATTAGTGACTGACACAAAGTCTGGATTTTGGGAGATTGGCAGCGATATGGTGTCAGGCATGAGTGTTTGTATATCTATATTATTAGTGACTGACACGGATTCACGATTTAACGCTTCATCTCGACCCAACCAAGAATCAAAAATCGAATCACGCCGATCATCAGCAGGAACGAACTGATAAACACACTCCCGCTTCCCCCTTGGGCCTAACCGCCCGATGTATGACAGCCGTAAATCAATCTTGTCGAGTAACTTTTGCGCGATCGCAATTGGTGTAAGTTTCTCGGAAATAGTCACGTGAAGATAGTTCTTGATGACATAGCGATTCTGTAGTGCGATCGCCTTGAACTCCTGCATCGCCTCATCAGAAGACCGCAATTGCTCAAGGGGTGTGAGCAACTGCAACAGATTCAGTTCTTCTAATAACAGCACCCTAGACAACATCTGCCCCTTGTTGAAGTCGGGTTTCCAAATCGCATTATCCCCAGCTTCGGCTTGTGCCAAAGCACGTTTGGCATCACGATTAGCAAGAAACTGCCGCCCCACAGTCAGATAATAGTGCAGCCGCAGTTTTGGATACCAAGAGTCGTCATCTTTCTCGACTAATTCGGGTGTTACTTGAACTTCATAGCGGCGGGACAATTCAGCTTTCCGTTGCTGATATCGTTCGTCCTTGGTCTTCACCCGCTTGGATTGCAGCTTCTTGAGTTCGGTATCAGATACATCTTCTGATTGAGAAACTCCCAGGCATTCACTCCTATATAATTCTTTGGAAGCTGCCTTAACTTCTTTAACAATTTCCTTGGTTTGGTCAGGGTCAGAATCGTCTGCATCAATAAGGATGTAGCCGTCAGTCGACAATCCTGTGAGTACAGATTCACGATAACGGCGCATTTCTACGTTAATGACAGCACCTCGCTTACCCCAGGTTTGCAATGATTCGGGTTGAAAGTTTTGGTCAATAAAGCTGTAGTCTGAATTGTCAGCAGCCGATAGTAGAGCAATATTAGCCTGGGTTGCCATATCCTGACTCCGCAACAATCCACTCATAGAAGTTGAACCATTACCCACAGTCCCTATACCGTACCGACTAACCCAGATGTGGCGGTCAACAGTTTCCCTCAACCGTGCTAACGTCTGCCGCACTGAGTTCACAGGCTGAACTCCCTGGAATATTCCCCAGACAGAGTTAAAATGACCTTGAATATCGATAGACACACCTGTTTCCAGGCTGGGCGAGGCAATGACTAAATCATACTGCGTGAGAATCTCGTTGAGGTGGGCAATACACTCAAAAGCTGGGTGCGTTGATTCTGAAACAGAATGGCTGTCAATTCGCAGTATCCGCAGGTGAGGGAATTTGCGGCGAAACCGTTGCTCTAGCGCTTGGGTTCCCCACTTAGATGTGGCTTTTTGGGCAGAACAACATAATAAATGATGTCCTCCCTTTGAAATCGCCCGATCAAGAGCGGCAATCAAATTCTTGGGGTTACTGCCGGAGTAGTTATAACATTTGCCAGAGAATGGCTGATAGTTGTTGACGATGACAAACGGGTTAACTCTATATTCTCCAGCTAGAGTTAGAACATACTTAATATCGGTATCGGAAACATCAGCAGAAGATAGGTAAATCTTACCCTGACTGCTACCCAAGACATTTTGAATCAACTGTTTGAGGTTTTTGAGAACAGATACCCGCCGTTTGGCAACCTCAGTAGTAGAGTTGAGCAAATGCCAGAAAACTTGGTCGCATTCATCAATAATGATGACATCGTTTGACCAGTCGTTGGGGTTGAAACGAGCAAGGCTTTGCTGATGCAACGAATCAATACACAAGCCGTAACCCAACAAATCGCCAGTATCATTCGTGCGAACTTCACTGACATAGTTAACACCGAAGCGGTTACACAACGCCTCACCCAGTTGAATACGATGGGTGATGATGAGTACGCGCCGCCCTTGCTCATGGGCTTTGGCCACCTCAGTAGACAGCCACTCGGTTTTACCAGTGCCTTTTGGGGCTTTGAGAACGAGCAGCTTTTCCCCAACGGGTGCAATCAGCTGGCCCAAGAAACGTTGATTGAGTGCGATCGCTGGCGGATAAGTCAGCAATGTAAACAGCTTAATCTCCCATAATTCCAATGCAACAGCTGTATTGTAGAGTGCATCAAAGGCAGGCTGACCGTGAGCAACGATAAAATCATCAACTCCTTTCTCTGGCCCTAACGGTAAATCAATCACTCGCAGGGAACAACCTTCATTTACTAACAGCCGTCCCATGCGACTGATGGCGGTTCTCACCCGTTGGGCAGTTTGGGGCAAGTTGTCCTGATCAAAGCAAATGTTAACCTGCCTATCCTGTGTTGCGAAATGTTTCAAATCTGGAATCAGTGATGGTTTACCAATAGCGTTACCATATTCGTCTTGGGGTGTGCGGTATCCACTATTGACCCCAGGTAGAGCGATCGCTGCATAACCAGCAGTCAGTAAGCAAGCAGCTTTTTTGACGCCTTCAACGATTGTCACTGGTACATTATGCCGCCAAACCCAGTGCCAGAAGCCGCCAGGGTGTTCTAAATCTTCTTGAGTGATTGGGATACCGCTACGGTTGGAAGCTTTCACCCAGATGCGATTCGGCACTAACAGGAAGAAAGCGCGTGTTTCTTCTCTATATGGGTGTTCATATTTGATGAATTTATGAATCTTTTGGCGGTCACGTCTGGGGAAGTCAGGTTTGAAGCAGCCCCAGAGCATTAGAACATAGTTGTTAAGAGGGTCAACGCCACTGCACCACCAGCCGCCTAGTTCTATGTGCTGGTATTTATTCAAATCGCGATCTCTGAGGCGTCCATCGTTGCGGCGGGAGATTTTGGGACTGTAGAGCAGATATTCATGTGGTACAGTCCCAGAGAGTGAGCGCACATTCAGGGCAATGATTTCTTCATCAACACCACTATTAACCCATTCTTGTAAATGATGAGATTCAAGATTAGTTGTTGTGGTCATATTCCCTCCTATAGACGCATGGAAAAGTCAGCGGTATAGCTGGATACCGCTTTGCAATACTCAAAAAATAGGCAGTGCTTAAAAAACCCGAAGTTCAGGACTTGTTGTTATTACTTGTAAATCAAGCAGTAGTACACCTGAACTAAAGCACGAATATAATAAACTATTTTTGGAAATTTGGTGAGAACTCAAAACATAGAAACTAGCAATGCTAGTGAT
Organism: Nostoc sp. UHCC 0302; assembly: GCF_038096175.1. NCBI lineage: Bacteria > Bacillati > Cyanobacteriota > Cyanophyceae > Nostocales > Nostocaceae > Nostoc > Nostoc sp. UHCC 0302. Next base: position 210,571 of record NZ_CP151100.1, on the reverse strand, counting down.
TTATTTACTCCCGATGTGCGGACGGAAGGTAAGATTAATCCGAGTGCCAACCACTTTGTTCGTCTTCGGAACCTGATGCAGATGTGTGGACTGACAGCCTGGGTGCATCACAAGTAGACTCCCGTGTTCTAACCAGAAGTCCGTTGGTCTGCCACCGATAGGTTTGATTTGGAATTTGCGACACGACCCCAGGCTGATTGATGCGATTGCCGGCTCCAATCCCATTGATGCTTCATTGTCAGCGTGCCATCCGATTGAGTCTTGTCCGCTACGGTATTGGTTACCGATAACGATACGGAACTTATAGCCTGTAAGGGCAGTGATGGAATCCCGTAACTTAGACAGTTCTTCTGTCCAAGGGAGTGGTCGTAAAAATACACTGTTGGAGTAGAGATAGTTGCAGCCCTTATCGCCGTAAATACATTCGAGGCGGGGAACAGGCATAGTTTTACCGACCATCCTGATGTAATTCTGCTGCCACTCCAGTTTCAAACAGTGTTGGTAAAGTTCCGAGGCTTGCTGCTTTCCTAAGAAATCGGGATAGCAAGTGACGGGTAAAACTGGCGCTGATTGTGGAAATAAGTTGAGTTGTTGCATGGTAGTTATCTCCAAATAAAGAACGTGTATCTAAATAGAATTCAGGAGTCAGGAGTCAGGAGTCAGAATGAGCGTATGAATTCTGTGTGACTGGCGGATGAATAAGTGGGTTTAAGAACTGAGCCAAATCGTAGATTTGGAGGTACAACAATTTAGTTGCAGGTCTGAATCCCCGACTAATTGATTCTGAATTCTGAATTCTGGGTTCTGAATTCTTCAATCTGATATCTGTTCCCAAAACTGGGCAACAAAATCATGGGCTTGCTGTAACACTTGAGGAAGTAAAAATAACGGAACTTCCCAAGCCGCAATTACACTACCAGCAAAACATTCTGCTAATTCAATCCGAATACATTCTGGTAATTGGCTTTCCAAAAATTTGAGTGTGTGGTCTTGATTTTCTGGTAAATGAACAAAGAAAAAATCGTCGTACATAGCAAAAGCTTCAAGACCATATTTATCTGCTACAACCTTTCTTAGACTGTTCATAATTTTGACGAATTAGGTAGATAATTCAGGAGTCAGGAGTCAGAATTCAGAATAAAGTAGTAAACAATTGTTAGAGCTTGATAATCAAAGTTTTGAGTAATTAATTCTGATTTGGTGGATTCTGACTTCTGTGTTCTTGCTTATTGAGAAATAACTTTTACTATTTCGGGTAGCCACCGCAGCTGAAAGACAGTTTGATTTGAAGGTCTGGCAACAGTTGGAACCATTCGCCCCCATTGCTTACCTGACTCTGTGGGGCGATATGGGATTTTCTTGTCATCAGTACGGTATTGCAGTCCAGCATTAGTCAACCAGTTATTCACAGCTCGTGCAGAAAGTCCGACTGCTTCACCGATGTCTGTTGGTCTGAGATATGCATCATCGCTAACGTTGGTAAGTGCGATCGCTGTTCTCAGTTCATCAGCAGCAGGTTTAAGAGCCGGGTTGACAGCAGTGGCAGCGTTAACTGCAAGCTGGGCGGTGAGGGCTTTGTCTAATCCGGCAAAGTCACCCAACAGTAGGGCTAACTGTGCAGCTTCTTGAGATGGGGCTAGGGTTTTTGGCGGTTCTTGCTCCTGTATTGGCTCTATTTCAGTAGAGAGCATTACCTTCATTAGGGTTCTGTTAGCCCAGATGCGGAATTCAACAGATACCCAGCGAGCTAAATCAATGGCAATTTCTGGATGAATCCAAGTGCCTTGTTCTTTTCCATACGCTTCGATTTCAATCATTAAAGACGATATGAGGATCTTCATATCGTTAGAAAGTGCTTGCAAATACTGCTTTGTAGACTTGAGCTTGATGTAATCGGCTAAAAACTTGCTGTTAGCCTTGCACATTTGAGTGGCGTTAACGTAGCCCTTGGGAATAGTATATTTACTTATTACCTCTTCTTGGGGCATTTGATTAATTTCTGAGTTCTGCCAAAAATGAGTCAACATAAGTTTTGTTCTTTTGCTTATTGTTCAAACAGTTAATTCTTGAAAGCACATCAAAAAAGCACTCGCGCCAAATCTTTCTGGGGTACGATAGCTAGCCGATCATCCAAACTGGTAGCTTCTTCTAGTGCAGGGGGCATCCACTCGACGTAGTAAAACCAAGACCTGTTTAGCAGTTGAATCCCCAGAATTAGCCGCTGCTTTGTCCGTTGGTCATCAGAAAGAAGCATTACGCGATCGCCTAAAACAAAAGCAGGTTTTTCTACAGCAGCTAGTTGCATTTCCCCAGTGCCGATAATTTCGTGTTCTGTGGTGTGGATAATGTCACCCGTGCAGGCAATTGCATAAATCCATCGATCTTGTTTCCACTTCACCCCGCAGCAGTAGCCGAATGTCCTCGCAGTTCCGATGTAAACTCTCTCCAGCAGATTGACTTCAAGTGGTGGGATGCAAGAACCCCAAGGTGGCGAGATGTACCAGCAAAGAAAAGCCGTGTTAACGTGGTCAATCATGATGCACGTCTCCCCAGCAAGTAGTTAATGGCTTCTGGATCAATTTCAGCAATGCGCTTCTTAAGATGTTGTGGTGGGTTGTCAAAAAACCGTTTCAGATGCCATTTCCTCTCCAATTCGCAATTCGCAGTTCGCAATTCGCAATTAATATACAATTGGATAATTGATTTACTTGGCATATAATCCTCTCAGTTTATTGATAAAAAAAAGAATTAATATTCAAGCATCCAGTTTCAGATGTGAGGAACAAAATTGCGAATTGCGAATTGCGAATTGCGAATTGGAAAAGGCGTACCCAACCAGAAACTGTAGTACGGTGAACACAAAGAATACGAGCGATTTCGGCAGCGCTGTAGTTATCAAGAAAGGGACGTGTGGAGTAACCCAAATTCCAGAGCTTAGTAGAAATAGCGTCGGGAGTGCGGAAATAGCCGTGTCTTTTGAGAATTGAGGCAATTTGTTTGGGAGTATAGAGTTCGGCTTTTGCCTCAAGAATTGTGAGTTCTGCTTCAGTCCATTTTGTAGTTTTGATAATCATATTTAGCTCTCCGAAATTTATGCAGAGATAGAAGTATTTGGAAACTGTTCTTTGACAATCAGTGCAGTAATTGATTCAAAGTCAACCTGAAAAATATTCAAATCAGTCAGCATTTCGCCACTGTTATATAAGTCAGTGATGTGTTGTCTGATAGCAGATTCGTCAAGCCCATCAGGAATATCGATATGGGCTTCGTTAGTAATCTTTTCAACAACTGTAACGATGACTTTCATTTTGGTAATTTCTATGTGATTAATAGAGTGTTATAGAAGTCAGAAGTGATATTTTTACTGACTTCTATATTCAGAAACGCGTTACACCACACCAGCTTTCGATATTTGCAACTGCTGCATCCACGTCTTGACTGCTGTTAACTCATCAACCCCTTGTGTTACTGCATCAATCACCTGCTTTTGATACGTAGATTGGGCATGGTTAGGATGCTCACACTTATCCGATGCCCAAGCTAAACACATCATTTTTATTAGCTCGTCAATATTTTCTTCAGGTAATGAACTAGGAAGCTCAACGCCTTGAAATCGTAACCACTCTTTGACTAAATCCAACGGATAATCAAGTAAAATACGAATGTTTCGTACTCGTAAATCCTGTGGGTGGATTGCTTGAGGGACTACACTAAGTTTCGGCGTAGGTGGAATAGTTGAGGATGTGCCACCTAAAAGACATTGGATATCATGAATGATGCTTGCCCAATCGATATCTTTACTCCACTCTCTCTTGATCTTGGTTTTAGTTGCTGCATCATAAAGATTGCAGAAAACTGTATTTTTTTCTCCAGCAGTAGCAGCAATAATTAATGGTTTATCAAAATTCTGGATACATGATGCAGCCAGAAGAAAGCTTTTGGCAAAGTTAGTCTCCACCGAAGTTCTAATGACATAAAGTTCATCGGCGCTGACAACAATCTCAAGTTTGATATTATCCTTACCTTGGAATTCTTTAGTTATCAATCGCAACTCTGACAAATACCCAGGGCAAACGCATCTAAATTACTCTTGATCACAACGAAGGTTGAGAACCAATGAAAAAATTAGGATTTCGCGTTTGATTATTGTTTATGCCTCAAAGCGATCGCCTAAAATTTTCGCAACAAGCAAGAGTTAATGACATTAATTTTAGCTCTATTGAGAACAGACTTTGCTTATTGACATGATGCGGCCGCCCTGGACAAATACCCAGCCAATGCACGTTGAGTCACTGGTATTTTCTTATCTTGATTAATATCAAACTTGTACCAAACGTAAGATTCCCCATTTACTTCTCCCTGATTAACATATAAGTAAACAGGTTCAGGTGGATTACAAAGACCGAGTTTAATTTCAGTGTTCATGTTTTTCTGTAGTGTGTAGTTGGTTGAGAAGGGAGTATTAAATTTCCGTATGTAGCAATCACTCAAAGAAGTAATGATTCGAGCGATCGCTTTCGTTTTAATCCGAGATATTGTTATGTCTGCAATTACCTTCTAGCTCGAACTTGAGGTAAGACAGTGCAGTTTGAGCATCCCCTATAGTTAAATTAGGGTGATAGCTGAGTGCTTTGAAATCAGGGTGTATTGCAATCTCGTTCAGAATGAACTTGGCAGCATCAACTAGCGTATGTAGAGGAGGATGAGACATTTTCAATTGCTCCTATTGGTTAAAATTCTTCAGCAATCTCTAGCAAAAAGCCGTATCCAGTGTTCTGCATTTGGACTAGTTTTTTGTCGAGCAGATATTGGATGATAGTTTCCGAAAACTGAATGCGATGTAATGGAGCAGAACCACCAGAACGACGTAAAGAACGCAACAACCTAGCTGAAGTACGTTCCACATAGTTATCAACAACTTTAGCCATTAGTGAACCCTCCAGTAACTATTGATAACTGTTGTTGCAGTATTGTTATTTGACGTTGGTAAAATTCAATCTCTGCTGTAATTTGCGTGAACAATTCCTGTGGAGAAAGCGGCTGAATTTGGTTCTCTTGAAGGTACAATATTTCGTTAGAGTTTTGGTTAGGCATCAAAGCGTAACGCCACCCATCACCAAATTGTTCAGCCAATTTTGTACCAGTCGGATAGCAGTAAAGCCCTAAAACGATACCTTGATTAGTTCGCTGTTCCAAAGCAAAGCGAGGGTAACCCCAGTGTCGGGGTATCGATATTGTGGGTTGCATTGTTGTGATTGGTGAATGAAGGGACGAATTAGGCAGAGGTGCAGAGGAGCGGAGGAGCAAAGGAGAGATGTTGTACAGATTCTTTCCCCTCTGCCCCCCTGCACCCTTGCCCCCCTGCCTCTTCTACGCTGCTACAGGCTCATACTCCCGTAGCCGTTGCCAGTCTTGGGCTGTTAACTGCTCAAACGGTCGATCTAACAATTGCTCACATTCGGCTGCTTCTGCATCAAGCAACTGCTGTAATTCCTCGGTAGTCAGTTGTTCCAAGGATTGGTATTGCAAGTATTCAGGAGTCGGTTCAGTCAGTGAAGTATCCACTATCGACAATGAGCGCACTGCATCAAACACCGAGTTAGAACACTGTTGCTGATCTGAAGAACCCAGGATTACCCACCAGTTACCGTCAGTGCATCCGACTTCGCCCAGCTTCACTTCGTTTTGGTAAATGCCATCGTCGAGAATTTCAAACCCGTAATTCTGGCACTCGTTGAAGATATGCGCCATGATTTGGTTCTCAGTCGTGTGTGATGTTGCTTGCTGTTCTTGCACTGGTAATGAGCCGTCTTTGTAGTGAGTGCAGATGAAGCGATGACAGCGCATTGGAGTGTTGGCACGAAATACTTCTTTATCGTTGACCGTAACTACCCAGCGTTGGGTTAAGTGGTCGTCGTCATGGGTGATGGTAGCTATCAGTTGCTTACCAGCGTAATATTCGTGATGGTCAAAAGATATCTCTACAGGGGTGAGTGCTTCGGGTGCAACAGTTTGGGCTTGGGCGGTGATGTAGTTGTCGAGTTCGGCTTGGGCTGTGGCTTGTTCGTCAGAAGTAGCAGGGGCGATTTTCTGAGCCTGGGTGGATTGATAATCAACAATCGCGCTAATCCAAGAATCCTTGCAGCGTTTGTCGCTTATCTCCACTGTGCAGCCGATTTCGCTGTAGATTTGCTTGAGTCGCGCAATGGATTTCAGTTGCAGCTGTTGTGCTGTGTAAAAGGCGTGAGTCATAATAAATAAGTTCCTAACGGGACGGAAAGCGCTTAGATTCGCAGTCGGGGCGCTTTCTTTATATTTTTAATGTATCCTCTCACTAGACATTTTGTCAAGTGTTACTCTACAATTTACATAGAATCTACGAAATGATTGAATAGAGAGGATTGTTCATGTCTATAGATGTGCAAATAGAGCGGGTTATACGGGTTGATGCCCCTGGCATCGGAGCAAGGATTAAAGATGCCAGAGAGCGAGATCCACGGTCGGTAGAAGAATTGGCAAAAGCGGCCGATATGACTCGTGCTAATTGGTATCGGATTGAGCGTGAAGAAAATGATGTTTTGCCAGAACCAACCCTTCGCAAAATTGAAGAAGTTTTAGGGGTGAATTTTGGAGTGAGCTTTGATAATTAATGCTGGTATTGCCAATCCTCAAGTTTTAGCTCCGTCTGTGTTCATGAGTTATACCTGCGGTGGGCTACGCCTAAGCAGCTAACCATCACATTCAAAATCTATTTGCACTCGGCTCTAAGCAAATGCCAATAAATTAAAAAAGGTGGAATAATGACTAAACCACCATCTTCGCGCAAAAAATCCACTTCTGGTGCATCTAGCGACAGTAAGCTACCAGATAGCTCTGCAATTGAAGATACCTTGCTTAAGGAAAATCCAGTAACAACAACAATCACCGTCACTGCTGTTGAAGTTCCAGAGTTAACCGAGCAGGAAATTAGCGATCGCCTGCACCTGGAGAGAAAAGTTGAACGGGCATTTTTTGAGGCGGGGAAGGCGTTGATGGAGTTGCGCGATCGCCGACTTTATCGTTCCACGCATAAAACCTTTGAAGAATATTGCCGCGATCGCTTTGCTCATAGTCGTCGCCAGTCTTATCTTTTAATGGATGCGGCTGTTGTTTTTAATAACTTGGTTGAAATTTGTGATCAATTTGTTATATACACCTAAATAAATATATAAAACAACAACAACAACGTTCTTCTCACAAACCTTTTCGCAATGTTGTGTAAATAATTTACATAGGTATCTAACAACGTATAAGATATTTCTGCCTCAGAAAAGAATAACAAGCTGGCGGAAGCATATTTTCGAGAGAGGAAGCAGGGGCAGGAAAGTAGCTAGTAGAGTTATATGCTCTGATTATTATTTAGTAATTTTAAAGAATAATCAGCAACAGGATTTCAACGTTGTGTAAACCATCCATAACGTCAAGTGCTTATCCATTATACGTTGTGGGCGCTGTGGTGTATATAACAAATTGATCACATTTTGCCGACAGCAGAGGGACAAGTCCGACCAATGACAAAGCTTGAATCCCAGCAACAGCAAGAAGTGTGGGTAAAAGCAGTAGAGCAGGCAGGGGGTAAAGTGCCACCAGCTAGAATTGTCAAAGATGTGGTGCGAAAGATTATGGAACGTACCCAAGTACCCAATACCTACCAATTAGGCGAAGTTTGCCAAATTCTTGCAAAGGATAATCCCGAACTCAGGGGTAAGGGCGGGTGTTGGGGGATAGTCAACTACGTGGGTGAATTTAGCTGCACTGTGGCAACCTGGGATGGCGAGTACACGGTTGGGCTGCAATACCTGAAGTCCTACAATTACCTGCCTGCGGAATGTCAGCAGATGCAGTTAATCAGTGATCGCATCAGTCGAGTGTATTCCGATTCACTGGAGGAGACAGTCAAAAGTCTGTTGCAGTTATTGGGCAAGCTGAACCGTCCTTATCTTACTGATGTGGAAGATAAGTTGTTGAAGGTTCTGGAGTTGGAAATTAGAGATTAATGCAACAAAGAAGCAATGCTTTCTGTGATTGGTTGTGGTATTAAATTAATAAAATCTTGTTTTGGTTTAATATATTTTTGCCCAGTTGTTTGTAGAAAGTAGTAATTTATGACAGGAACACAACAACAAGAAATAATGGATTTACGGGCATTGAATTTAACACCCAAACAAATAGCCCGAAAACTGGGTATGAAAGTGTCAGAAGTCAATGCAGCAATTCAAAATCAAGCACAGCAAACCACATTAGATAAATTGAAAAAAGGAGAACTAGACCCCGTATACCAGTGTTTAGCAAGCGATAGTCTTATCCAATTGTTACCAAAAATCCCACCAGAAAACAGCATCAAAAATCTGCTGACAAAAATTCTACCTGTAAAAAACAATGACAGGGCAAACGCATCTAAAGTATAAGAATCCTTTAATAGCAAGGGTTTCGGCGTTTTTTAATTTAGCCTATTTTTTCATCAAGATCCATGCCCAGCAAAGGTTTCAGAAATACCGTGCGTTCGCCCTGGGAACGTGTAAGTCTAGCCTGTTGTAAATATAGGTTTAACTATAGCTATGAAGTTGTCTACTCCCATATTGACAAATATTTGCCGACCAGTGGTCGGCAAAAAGATAATGAAAGTAAAAGCTTGCGGGTTCACCTTTGTGCCTTACTCTGTGATGTGTGAGTAGTGAATAAAAATGTCTTTATGAGAATTGCCCATGAGTCAGTCAAAAGATAAAAACAAGAGTCTATCTGTAAAGTCAAGTAACCTAAAGAGTAAGAGAAGAGAGATAATTTTAAGGTCTAGAAGTCAAGAAATTATACAGGTTATAGCATTTCTTCAGCCTCTGGGTTTTCTAGAGAATACTGATTACACTTTTAGCTTATCGGGCAACATTCATCTGGTGACGAATGCCAGTATAGAACAGTTTAAGCTGCATCAACGTGCATTAATGTGGCAGAAATCGGGGATAGTGAACTGGGCAGGGTCTGCGCCTACAAAAAAACGTCAGAAAAGCCTGGAAGACTTTGAACAGGAAATTCGATTTGGCGTAGAATTATCGGGCGATGCAACAACAACTTAGCCGCTATACGCTCACCCGATACGGAGAATGAAAATCAGTTTACTCTTATATTACCGAGCGTTAACGCTTGCCTAGGAAGTCTTTTTTGCCAAGCTCTACGCCGGAGTGTCTGAGAATATCATAGGTTGTAGTGACATGGAAATAAACGTTTGGCAAAACAAAATATAGAAGAAATGGCATTCCTTCAAAAGATAGACTCTTATCACCCTGCGTAATGGTAATTGTTTTATCTTCCGAACCATCTATTTGTTCAGGTTTAAATGTGTGTAAATAAGAGATAGTTTTCTGAACGCGGTCAATAAGTTCGGGTAATGTAGTTTCCTTGTCCTCAAACTTGGGTGCTTCTACCCCTGCTAATTGTGCAGCACCTCTCTTGGCTATGTCAGAAGCAATTTGTACTTGTTTTGACAATGGAAACATATCAGGGAATAGACGACTATTGGGCAATACATACTGATCTATTTTTTTTGTTTGTGCGTATGTATTACCTTTTTCAAGAATACTTACAAGATTATTAAGTGTGTGAATAAACACTGGTATTGAAGCTTGATACATTGAAATGGTCATTGATATTTCTCCTAAAAAAGTTCAATCTTTGTATAGTTGGAGTCTTGTCGAGATAAATGGTGTGATTCGCTCAGTCTAAATCTATCGCATCAGATAAGCGCTACACATCAACGCTCGTCATGAAGAGCGTTTGGGAGCGAGGCTCTCAAAACTGTGCAAGGTGTTGAAGAAATTGAACAAGAGTAAGTGCAACGCCTGCAAGGTCATATTAAAGCTGGCAGATTAAGCTGTTACGCTATGGGAGTTTGAAACTGCGATCACCTATGGTGGGCGGGTACGCCATCGCCTAGCGGTGTCTCCATGCTCTCGATTTATATGCGTTTAATCATTTATGCCCTGTACGCTGCTCCCTTGAAACTGGTTGCAATGGATATCGCCGGACATAGCTTGAACATTGCTGCTGAAAAACATTGCGGCTTGCATGGGGCAACAAAGCAGTGTAATGGCACAGCGCTTGATCAGATGCAGAAATCTACTTAAAGGGTATTGCCTTGTACTACTGTTGGTGTCTGTTAAGCGACAGCAAAACAGCAACGCCTGCAAAGTTTTCATGTTTCCATATAATTGAGTAGTCATGTGGCAAGGTGATCTATGGGGGCAATTAATAAGAGCTGTATGTCAGCTTTGCGGATTAAGTTATTTTGAAGTCATCTGTAGGGCAATGTTTTGAGGTTGTCGATTTGCGGTGGCCGCGATCGCCCTGGTTCTAGAAGAGGAAAAATGCCAATGTCAGAAAAATCAGGACTGTTCACGCCAGTTAGACTAGGTTCGCTTGACCTTCCTAACCGCATCATCATGTCTCCGATGTCGCGTCTGCGGGCTACTACTGACTGTGTACCTACCTCTATAATGGTCGAATACTACACTCAGCGAGCTTCGGCAGGACTGATCATTACAGAAGGAACGCATCCGAGTCCGATGGGGCGGGGTTACACAACCTGCCCTGGGCTGCACAACGAGGAGCAGGTTGAAGGCTGGCGAAAAGTGACAGATGCAGTTCATGCTGCTGGAGGTCGGATATTTGTGCAACTGATGCACGCTGGACGGGTATCGCACTCCTTGCTATTACCTAACCATGCGCGACCGATTGCACCTTCGGCTATCCCGTTGACGTCTGAAGAAGTTCACGTTTGGGACGGTAAAGTCCCTTTCGAGACACCACGTCCGTTAGAGTTGGACGAAATACCCGAAATAGTAGAGGAGTATCGCTTCGCAGCGTTACTCTCTATTGAAGCAGGTTTCGATGGGGTGGAACTTCATGCAGCAACTGGATACCTACCCAATCAGTTCCAAGTCAGCGGCTCGAACCAACGCACGGATGCCTATGGAGGCACATTGGAGAATCGAACTCGCTTCACGCTAGAAGTAGTAGTCAATGCTCTGTGTAGCGTCCGGGGAGCGGAGCGGATTGGGGTCAAGATTGCCCCTGGCTTCACAGTCAACGACACATTCGATGACGATCCTGCCGAAACTTACACTTATGTAGCAAAAGCACTTAGTCCACTGGGTTTGGCATACTTGCACGTCGGGTATGACCGAGGTTACGCCAGAGGAGCTACACCGAACTTTAATTCCATTGATCTGCTACGTCCCATTTACCAAGGAACACTGCTGGCTGTGGGTGGTTTTGATCGACAACGAGGTGATGAAGCAATTACAAACGGGCGGGCTGATGCCATGAACCTATCCCACTAATGTCAAAAATGTGATAATCTGCTTCTAAAAACGGAAGGGTGTATCACATTATGGCTGGGCGGTTTGAAGGGTTAACGGACTTAGAATGGAGGCTGTTTGAAGATATATTCCCTAAAGAACCAGAAAAGCGCGATACCTTCGGTAAGCTTCGCTAACGCGGAATGCCTCATGCACCATTTCGCCATGTACTTAACACCTTACTGTATGTATTGATAACAGGATGTCGGTGGTGTGATGTTCCAAAGGGAGAGATTTGGGCATCAAAAAGTGCAGCGCACAGATGGCTACAGCGTTGGGAAGCTGATGGAACGTTAGAAAATTTACAAGCGCGTACATTAGGAATTGCAGAAGAGAGAGGTTTAATTAATTGGGGTTATGGCGCGGTGGACGGGTCTTTTTCCCCCTGGAAAAGGTGGCGGTGAAGGTGTTAAATATGGTCATAAAGGTAAAGGAGTTTTAATACATACTCTGACTGACGGGAATGGAATGCCTTTAGCTAACTGCACAACACCAGCCAATGGTAGCGAACGAGATCAAGTGATTCCACTGCTTGATAGTGTCAAAGTCAAAACTAATAGACCCGGTAGACCGCGTAAACGCCTGAAAGTACTTGCTGCTGATAAGGGCTATGACTCAAAGGAAAAACGTGCTGCTTTACGTAAACGTGGTATCAGACCACAATGGCCTAAGCGGGTTTGGAAGAAAAAGAAAAATCGGGGTAGACCAATTAAAATCTCAGTTCCACGTTTTCAGCAGGAACGCTGTTTTGCGTGGTTTCAACGAAAATATCGCAGGCTTGTTGTTCGATGGGAACGAATTTCCGCCTGTTTTAATGCTTTTCTTTCTCTAGCCACAGTTCACATTTGGATTAATAGAATTTTATTAGTGGGATAGGTTCACCTCTTTTGAACGCAAAATAGCAATCAATGATAAAGTAAAGCGTCTCCAGGTAACTTTTACCTAGCTGCTGTGATTCTGCAAATATGCGTTCGCGGTAGCTATCTTTGATTCGAACCTTTTCTGCGGGTAAGTCAAGTTTTTCTGCCATTGCCAGATTTATAGAATAAAGGCGTTAGTTGTCAAGAGTCAGAAGCGAGAATTGGGTATAAATTCTGTGCAGCTGATGAATAAATGGTGAAAACCATACGGAAGCTCGTAGATAAGCGTGGTCTACTCTGCGCGATCGCTGGAGGTTTAAGCAGGAGTTTATCGGCTCCCGAAGCTGCCTTCGGGGCGTAAGGCGAACATTGGGTGGTGGATTGCCCAATTCAGTGATTCACCAATTCCGTATTCTTCTGTATTACTTACTTGAGAGCAGGAACTGGATTTTTACTCAGGATGGCTTTTGCCATTTCTAAGAGTCCATTCGCATTAGCTTCCACCGGGTTGTCACGGATTTTGAACCCATTCTTCTCTAGTAGCTTCTTAAATCCAGGTAAGAGGCAGCCTCCACCAATCGCCCAAATCTCATCTCCCGTGTGCTTGGCATCAAGTGTCATGCTTACTGGTTTTTTTAAATATTTGTCGTACCAATCTTTCAGACAAGCGCCGTAAACATCTCTAATATCGATGTCACGGCTGTACTTGGTATGCCCCATTTCCAGACAATATCGAATTTTGGCTGCGTCCCCAATCTTTCCCCCATTTAAATGTTTCATCTTTTGGGCAATATCTTCGATGAGAACTTCTACGCCTGCGGGGAAGGGGGTATGTACTTCTCGCTTTCCTTTGCTATAACGAGAATAGAGAGTTGTACCATTGCCAAAATCCAAAACGGTTAATTTTGGCGGGAGTTGCTGCCCGAACAATGCACCCATTCCCTCTGGTACAACTTTAAGGACTTCTATCTTCACGTCGGATTCTTTGCCAGCAAGGATTGGTTGGTATTCTCCGTTTAGGACTTGTTGCAACTCCTCTGCTAAACCAACATCATGTAAGCTGACGACTAACTTGAGATGCCAAGCCTTACGGTGTGGTAGATGTGCTAATGCACCTAATAATGTCAACAGCGCATTATTGATTTTGTTTTCATTACTATCTGTGTTGCGGTCAAAATGATGACCTGTACGGAAAGCAGATTCTCCAACAGTGTAAGCATTACCGTTAAAAATAACTCGTCCGGGGACATCTTCCATGTCTGCCGTAGAAATATAGCTGGGGACACGAACGACTTCAAAGCCATCGACTAAAAGTTTTAGACTCCCGTAGCCATTATCGAAGCCAGCAGGAAATATTCTTTGCAACGTGTGAATGTTCGACATAGAGATCAAATCAAGATAAGAGAGTAAGAGAGTAATTCAATAACCAAACGCGTAATTATTTTTTCAACACGGTAAGGTCAACAGAGTTATTTAAGTCGAGAGAATTTTTGGAGTAATCAAATGACGATTAATAACTTGATTACTGATTAATGTTTCAAGAGCTTATCATAAACCTCTTAGGTGTCAAGTGGGGTACAAATTATTATCTCAAAGAAGATACCCTAAGAAGCCGCCACATATACCCTATATAGGTGCTAAACTGTCATCAAATTTCTAAATAAGGCTTAGGGTACATATAGCACCCATATATACCCCATCAGGAATTTACGAAATAAATAGACTGTGCATTAGCTAAAATTTTTTGCTTTGATTAATAAATTAGTAGCGGTTCTCATTTCCTCCCTACTGGACTGCCGAAATCGCAGCTATCTAGAATTGAATAATATTTATTTCTCAATGCTGCCTATGGGTTCAGCTTTTTCCACCGAATTATCGTCTACTCCCAAAGTCAACTGCAAAGCCTGTCGTGTTGGGTAAGCTTTCACTACCTGTCGATAAACATCATAATTAGTTGGTAGCGTTATTTTTTGGTCGCCCACTTGATAGCTGATCTGATACTTTTCGGCTTTGAGTAATTCTGGTTTGCTTGCTTGTGATTGGGGCTTTTTACGCTGTTCGACTTCATCAATGCTCGGTCGTGGGGGTAAAGTTGGCCACCATAATCCTCGCTCATCTGGGCCAATCACTTCTCCATTCGGTTTCAAGCCATTACGAGTTAATAAAGATTTAGTAGCGAAGGTTTCTAAGCGCGGCGATGGGTCATTAGTTAGTGAGTCAGCATATTTCACTTGCCAACTATAACTCGTCGTTGCTGTAGCTTCATACTGCTGAGTCGTAACATTGGTACAACTGGTTAATGTCAGTGCTGCCAAGACAGTCACTACTGATAATTTCAAAAATGTTTGTTGTTGCATTACCCTTTTTTTAATTTCAGGTGATCGCTCCAATCATCTATCTCCAAGGTGAAGGTATAGCTGTTGTCGAAATTACTTCCCTTGCTTGCAACCTAATCGCTGTTTGCTCACAATTGGGACATTTAACTTTCGCCAGAATCACTGAAGGCCGCCCTTTGTACTCGCCCATTACAGGTTGCCCGGTGTACTCGCTAATTATCCCCTGTTTGCAGTGATAGCACTCGAAGATAATACGCCCCACCTCCGAATTACAATCCAGGAACTGTACGTGCTGGCAAGGTTCTGGCGGTAATTCTGGTTCTTCGGGGCGATCTTGAAAGGGTATATAAGGTTTGGTTGCTGGTGGTGAATCTATTTTTTTCTTGTTGCGCTTACCAGCCGCCTGTGGCTCAACTTTTAGTGGCTCTGAGGGGTTTTCATCAACAGAGGCATGACCGGGCTGCTGCTCGGTTGTGAGTTCTCCCAGCAACTTGTCATCAGCCGGAGTAGGGTGAAATTCAGGAATTTGGTTGCTAGACTTTGGCTGTTGTGATTTAGATGGACGCTGGGTAGATTTCATTAGTATTTCTGTTAAAGCCTTTACTTCTATTTTTTATTTAACCAAAACGTTTTGGTTAACTTTATTTTTATTCCTTTTTTTTGAATCAGTGATAACATCAAGCCATGTATTTTCGTCAATTAACTTATTTCAATAATAGGTACTCTACTAAGTACCCGAAAATTATCTAAGAAATGACAATTCTATGAAGACTAATACAATTGTTGCAAAGTGAGAATTGCTCCTATGGCAAAATCCAAACCTACGAAGACTACGACTAAATCTGAAAAGCTTCCTAAAATTTTGGCATTTGCTAACCAGAAAGGTGGAGCAGGTAAATCAACAGGAGCAGTTCATGCTGTTGATTGGTTTACCCAGATGGGACATTCCACTATCTTAGTTGATGCAGATGGGCAGGAAAGCTCATCAAGTTGGTTGAAGGATCTGAACTTGCCTTGCAAGGTCATTGGTGATCCAGAGGTTTTATTTGACGAACTTCCAAAGTTAGCAGAGTCTTATGATGTTGTAATTGTTGATGGCCCAGGAAATGCAAGCGAGGTGACAAAAGCAATTTTGATCCGTTCTAATTTAGTACTTATTCCTTGCAGGGACTCCATGATCGATTTAGCAAGTACAGGCAAAATTGTACAATTTGTGCGTCAAGCAAAGGAGATTCGAAGAGGGCTGCCAATAGCAGCGCTTTATCTGAACGCAGTAAAAGACAACACGATTTTGTTACGAGAAGCTAGAGAAGCTTTGCAAAGCGGTATTATACCTTTGCTTAATACTACCCTTCCTGATCGTCAATGTATTAAGGACGCACCAGGACAAGGTAGTACAGTATTTCGTATGAAGGGAGAAGCTCCTAAAGCGGCGGCAAGTGCTTACGTCAAAATCCTAACAGAAGCTTTAAAGTTATTTGAATCAGAATCATGAATCGACGAAAACTTAAGGATAATATTGCTAACAATGAAGAACTGAACTTCGTCTTTGGACAAGCCACTACTCAGGAATTTGTACAAATAGCAGAAGTAGCTCAAGAACAAATCATTCCGCACAACGCAATTGTTTGTACATTCACATTTATTCCAGATGGTAAACCAGTTCGGCATTACTATGATTTAGAAGAGCTACAACAATGGGCGCTAAATGATATTCAACCCAATGGAATTCGTTCTCCTATATGGGTACGTCCCCATCCCACTCAACCTGAAAAATATGAACTAGTTGCAGGACTTCGACGATTAAAAGCAGCAGCAATAGCAAAACTGGAAAACGTACCAGTCAAGATTTTTGATTGGGATGATCGTACTGCTTTTTATGCCGCAATATCAGAAAATACAAATCGCCGTGATTTCAGTGCTTTAGAGGAATTAGACAATACTTTGCGAGTGCTTGAAATTCAACTGGGATACGAAACTGAGCAAGTTGTTAGTTTTCTTTACCGAATGAACAACGCCACAAAAAATACTGTTAACCAAAACGTTTTGGTTAGTCAAGAAGCTAAGCTTGTTCGACAGGTATTTGATTCATTTGGGCGAATTACTTGGCAATCATTCGTTGCAACTCGACTTCCCTTATTTAAAAAACCAGTAGAGATATTGAATTCTATTCGCCAAGGTAAAATTCATTACACTAAAGGAATTTTGATTGCTAGTGTCAAAGATAAAGACAGCAGACAAAAACTTTTAGAAGAAGCTATAAGCACTTCCCTTAGCCTTTCTGAAATTAAGCAACGAGTTAAAGTATTGAACGGTAGTAAAAAGGCACTATCTGAGTCAGAACCTGTAAGCCTCAAACAACGTTTAACTAACACGATTGAGGTGGCAAAAAAAAACAAGATGCTTTGGAGCGATCCGAAAAAAACTCAACAGCTAGAGAATCTGCTTAGTCAGCTTGAAGCGATTGTCAGAAATTGAACACAGAACTGGACTTAGTAGTAAGACAAGAGCAATAAACTTAAGCAGTATCCCGATTGCAACGCACTATGACAAACCCACTAGTAACATTCTGGGTACAGTTTATCTAGCTATCTCTATGATCTAGCTTAGTTAATAATACGCGCTAGCAAATGAACTAACATTGCAATGTAATCGCTATTTAGATAAATCCGTCGGCAGTCAGGTGAAATGATAACTCAATTAGTACGCCCGAAATGTACGGCTTACCATTGAAGATACTCCTCACGTGACTAATGATTAAATGGCAGAACTCAAGCCTTGGATTCATAACTCGAAGATTGTCATTGATGAAAAAACTTTTAGCTTGGCAAATACCGTTGCCTGTTGTCTGGAACCTGTTTGTGAAGCGAAACAGAATCAGCAGCGGACTGTCCTGCCTCGAATCCGTCAAATGAACCCCAAGAGGGTTTAAGAGTTCCATGCTTTAATTTGAGGTTTCGTGAGGTGTAAGCTTTGAGTTCTGCTTCTAGCCTTTCATATAGTGAGCGCACAACTATTGCTGTCACTTGCTCTGATTCAGAGGTGGCAGCTATACCCTCTCTTTTTTGCCGTTCACTGTTTTCAATAATTCTCACAGCAAGTCTATTTGCTGCACCCAATTTGAAAGCATTTTGGAATTTGCGTAGGCTTTGCCCGCCGCAGGCATCACCCTTTGTTTGCTTTGCTAATCGCTCTATAGTTTCCATCAAGTACTCAAACTGAATTCTGGCAGAGGCGATATTAATGGGTCGTCCCAAAATGATTAATTGTAACCCATGATGATTTTTGCGCGTAAAATCAAAGCAATAATTAGCCTGACATACTCCTGCCATTAAAATAACTTTCCACGATACAAGCCTTTGCCATTCAAAAACAATTTCTTCTTGCACCTGTTGTGCTTTGGAATCACCCAAGTCTGCCAAGGATAAATTGTGCCGGGTTAGCATTTCTTGTGCTTTGGCAAAAGCTGCCATTGCCTCTGCTTCATTAGGAGATTGAGATAGTGCTAAGAGTTTTTTGATTTTGTCAGCAACTTTCTCCAGTTCTGATAGTTCAGTTACATTCATAGTAGTTATGATAATTGTCTAGTTTGAAATCAGTAAACTGAATAAAAATTATGACATCAACTCAACAACTAAGCATCTAAATATAGAAAACATAGCTATGAGTCTTGCTATTTACAGGCTGTAACGAACTCTAAGAAAGACTTTCAAAGAAAACTAGTTAAATAAAGGCTACAAAAGAAATGAAATTACCTGAACTGAATTCTGAAACGATTGATCGCATTATTGAAATGGCATGGGAAGATAGAACGCCTATGGAAGCTATCGAATCTCAGTTTGGACTGCTTGAGAAACAGGTAATTGCTTTAATGAAGCGTGAAATGAAAAAATCTAGTTACCAAATGTGGCGAGAGCGAGTTAACAAACGTACAACAAAACATCTAAGCAAGCGAGAATTTATTGCAGGTAGATTCAAGTCACATAACCAAAAAACATAAATGAGTGATTAACCAGAAATTAGAAGATAAAGAAGAGGGTTAAAAGCTTGATTATAATAAATACTCAAAATCAACTTTGCAATGTTAAGCCGACTATAATTTTACCTGAAGCAGATTATTTTAAAATTAGTTGATCTCAAAAAAGTAAGTATGATTTTGACAGAAGTTGAAGAATATCTTCATCAACACATACCAATTTCTAAGCAAATGGCGGTGTCAGTAGTTTCAATTGATGAAACTGGGATAATTTTATCAGCACCGTTGTTACCGAATATTAATCATAGTAGTACCGTATTTGGTGGAAGCATATCGACTTTAGGAATTTTATCAGCTTGGACTTTAGTTAATGTTCGACTTCAAGAGTTATCAATAAAAAGCCGGATTGTAATTAAAAGCAATACAGTCAAATACTTAAAGCCTATTGAAGGAGATTTCCAGTCACATTGTATATCTCCAGTCCAACAAAACTGGCAGCAGTTTGTGGAGGGATTATCTAATACAGGAAAAGGTAAAATTATTCTAAATGCAGATATTATATATGTTGGGATTTGTGCTGCAAAATTTGAGGGAGAGTATGTTGCATTGAAATTATAAATTTAGGTTAGAGTTCTAGTTACCAATTGGCAATGGCAATAGTTGATTAACTTTTATCAAATTAATAATATAAAAAAATACTAATCCTTTCAATTAAATTTCTAAATTTATGCCGAAATTCTTTCAATGGACACTTGATGCATAATTTGCTCTTTTAAACAATCAGCAGCAACGGCTGCAATAGTTTCCCAATCTTCTTGTTTTAATAATAATCCAAGTAACTCTCTCAAGATTTCTCGATTCTCAATAAATTCTTGCTCATAAAGTTCATCTTTGACTAAAGTAGCGAGGATATATTTTCTCTCTTCTGGGTTAGGTAATCGGAATTTTTGAAGCAATCTCTCTTTAGCAGTTTGACAAGCAATTTTAGTAGCTGTTCCTAAATTCCAATTATTTAATAATAATCGCACTTCTTTATTTAAAGAAATACGTAAAGTTGTGAAACGTCCTAAAAGTTCGGGGTTGAGAATTAGCTCGCCAAATGCCGAACCCCAGTCTAATCCAGCACCAATGTTACTATTAACTTGCTCCTCATCCATAACAGCTTTTCGTAACCATTCTTCATCAAATAATAAATCTATTGAGTTTAGTGCATTTTCTTGATTCAAGGTACTTTCATTGTAATTAGGTTGTTGCTGAGCCATTTATTTACCTTTAATACCTTATGTGGGAGAACGACGAACTCCATATTCAAAATAAACTAAATCATCGTAATCTTCGTCTTCACCTAAATCAATCATGCCTTGGGATTCATAAAATTTTTCTACCCCTGGTAATGAATGTAAGCCAACTCGTCCCTCATAACCTAGTTCAATGCTACGGGTTCTGGCAAATGCCAAGAGTACGCTACCAACACCTTTAAGCCGTGGTGGACGTTGGAGAATTTGCCGATTACTTGGTGCAGAAGCAATACCATCAATATATACTAACCGCTTACCTTCAACCAGTCTTGAACCATGCATTTGAGTTTCAATCAGCATCAGACCTTGAGTTTCGCCTTCATACTCAATTGCATAGCCTTCACGATTTGGTTGCCTGTTAATCACAAATTGAAGTTTAAACTCCCAGTCCCAAAATTTATCTTCTTGTTCGTACAATGTTAATTTGTCTTTCCATCTGGAAATATAATCATCGACGTGCTTTTGTGCAAGTTTTACTAAATCTGCTTCCACAATTATGTTATCTTGACCGCGAATTAGTCTTACCTCTATTCGCATTCCCCTAAAATCATGTGCCTAATTGTTTTACCATAAATAGCTACATCCTTTATTATGTAGTCATTTTAGGATATCCTGTCTCCTGGCAAGGTTTTTATGCTGACCTTGCAAATGGAATTGTCAATTGAAATCGCAGACTGAAGTAATAAGTGTGTGGTTCTTCAGTAATAACCTTATCACCCTTGTGTTGTCCGAGCTTCCGCATCACCAAGTCGTAGAATGTCTCCCCAAAAAAATCATATACTGAGAGATAAATGTGGTCGATTCTTTTTAGAATTGTGTGGGGTAGTTTACTCCATGCCTGCACAAGATATACCTAGTCAATAATTTGTACCTGTGTCCGGCGATGCTGGACATTGGGACTGAACTTCGCGCAGGCGATGCTCCAAAAAGCGACGTTCGCTGTCATTAGTGACCAGCGCGAGGGCTAGCGTGTAGCTCTGTGCAGCTTCTTGGTAGGCTCCAATACGGCGTAGTAGCTCGGCACGCGCAGCGTAAAATAAATGGTAGCCATCAAGCTGGGAGGCAAGCCCATCAATGAGTCCAAGCGCCGTTTGAGGACTGTCTACCATTGAGATTGCCACCGCACGGTTGAGCGATATGATTGGTGAGGGCTGTAAGCGTTCGAGCAAATCATAGAGGCGGACAATCTGCAACCAGTCTGTTTCTTGCGCCCGTGTTGCCTGACAATGTAGTGCTGCGATCGCTGCTTGCACTGCAAATGGGCCAGTTCCGCCCCGCAGTGCCTCCTCGACCATTGGCAGTGCCTCAGAAATTTGCTGTTGGTTCCAGCGACTACGATCTTGATCTTCGAGCAAGACAAGATCGCCAGCTTCATCAAGACGGGCATCGCGGCGCGAGTCGTGCAGTAACATCAGCGCAAGGAGTGCAGTCACTTCTGCTGGTGGCTGTGGTGCCATCAACATCCTTACGAGGCGACCTAGGCGAATAGCTTCTGTACAGAGGTCAGCTCTCACCATTATCTCGCCTCTTGTCGCTGCGTAGCCTTCGTTGAAAATGAGATAGATTACTGTCAACACTGCCTCTACCCGTACAGACAGCTCGGCCATGTCTGGCACTTTATAGGGAATACCTGCATCACGAATCTTGCGCTTGGCACGCACCAGCCGTTGCGCCATCGTTGCCGTGGGTACGAGAAACGCCCGCGCAATTTCATCCGTCTCAAGTCCGCCCAGCATCCGCAGTGTCAAAGCAACCTTGAGGGGGGACGAAATACCCTGAAATAGATACAGGGTAATGAGTGTAGCAATTTATGGTAAAACAAAAAGAGCATTCATTCGCAATAAGCTCTATTTAATGATAATATTACCGGAATTCTACGAGACACACCTCAAGCGAGAACTTGGACGTACTGAATACTTATTACTAAAACTCCTCATTTATTTATTACAATCTATTAAAACTGTTAGCCTTGAGGCGCTAGCGACTGCTTTACCAATACCAATACTATTTGAAAGTAGAAGGAGAAGGATTCAGCGGTTTTTATCTTTAAATTACATCAATATTGAAGAGATTTGGTTTCCCATAGCTAGAAGTTGGCTAGAAATAAATTTCCCCTTAAATGAAGTTATTTATTTAGTAATTGACCGGACTAACTGGGGGTGTATTAATCTGTTAATGATTAGTGTGGTTTGGGATAAAAGGTCTATCCCAATATATTTTAAGCTATTAGACAAATTGGGTTCAAGCAATTTTGATGAACAAGAAGCAGTATTCAAAAAAGCATTGCCGCTTTTTAATAATTATAAAACTGTTGTGTTAGGAGACCGCGAATTTTGTTCAATAAAGCGCCGCTTTCTGGCTCACAGAGCAGAAAGTATATTTCTGTTTACGCTTAAAAAAGGACGCATTTATAGAAATAGAACCAGAAATTTGGCTGCAACTAAGAGATTTGGGTTTAGCACCTGGTCTTTCCTTTTTTTACCAAGGTATTAAATATACTAAGTCTCAAGGGCTTGTTAGCTTTAATCTTGCTGGTAAATGGAAACGTAAACGTTTTGGAGTTGCGCCGGAGGAAGGTTGGTTTATCCTGACTAATTTAGATGATTTAGATTCGGCTATTAAGGCTTATAAACAACGTTTTGACATTGAAGAAATGTTTAGAGATTTTAAGAGTGGTGGTTATAACTTAGAAGATACTAATGTATCAGGACAAAGGCTAATTTCCCTAATATTATTAATTTCACTTGCATACACGGCTGCAACTATATCTGGTCAAAAAATTAAACGTATGGGTATTCAAAAATATGTTGGACGAATTAAAGAATCTGGGCGGACAGTTCGTCGTCATAGTAGTTTTTATATTGGATTATATGGGTCTAACTGGGTCAATTTCATGGAAAATTCTTATGAATTGGTGGCTGAGTTAATGAGACTAGCTCCTAATAAGCGTAAGTATTATCAACAAGGAGAAAGGGCTATGAGGCTTATTTTATCTGCATCCTAGCCCTTTTTGTCCCCCCTCAAGCAAAGCAACCTGCGCCCTTGAGGGGATACAAAATACCCTGAAATAGATTCATGGCAAGTAGTGTAGCAATTTATGGTAAAACAAAAAGAGCATTCATTCGCAATAAGCTCTATTTAATGATAATATTACCTGAATTTTACGAGACACACCTCAAGCGAGAGCTTGGACGTACTGAATACTTATTACTAAAACTCCTCATTTATTTATTACAATCTATTAAAACTGTTAGCCTTGAGGCGCTAGCGACTGCTTTACCAATACCAATACTATTTGAAAGTAGAAGGAAAAGAATTCAGCGGTTTTTATCTTTAAACTACATCAATATTGAAGAGATTTGGTTTCCCATAGTTAGAAGTTGGCTAGAAATAAATTTTCCTTTAACTGAAGTTGTTTATGTAGTTATAGATCGGACTAATTGGGGATGCATTAATTTATTAATGATTAGCGTAGTTTGGGACAAGAGGTCTATTCCAATATATTTTGAGCTATTAAATAAGTTGGGTTCAAGCAATTTTGATGAACAAGAAGCAGTATTTAAGAAAGCATTACCGATTCTCAAGGATTATAAAACTGTAGTGTTAGGAGACCGGGAATTTTGTTCGATAAAGTTGGCTAACTGGCTCGCAGAGCAGAAAGTCTACTTCTGTTTACGCATAAAAAAAGATGCTTTTATAGAAATAGAACCAGAAATTTGGCTGCAATTAAAAAATTCAGGTTTAGCACCTGGACTTTCTTTCTTTTATCAAGGTATTAAATATACAAAGTCTACAGGATTTATTAGCTTTAATCTTGCTGGTAAATGGAAACGTAAACGTTTTGGAGTTGCGCCGGAGGAAGGCTGGTTTATCCTAACTAATTTAGATAGCTTAGATTCGGCTATTAAGGCTTATAAACAACGTTTTGATATTGAAGAGATGTTTAGAGATTTTAAGAGCGGTGGGTATAATTTAGAAGATACTAATGTATCAGGTCAAAGGCTAATTTCCCTAATATTATTAATCTCACTTGCATATACGGCTGCAACTATATCTGGTCAAAAAATTAAACGCATGGGTGTTCAAAAATATGTAGGCAGAATTAAAGAATCTGGAAGAACAATTCGCCGTCATAGCAGTTTTTATATTGGATTATATGGGTCTAACTGGGTCGATTTCATGGAAAATTCTTATGAATTGGTGGCTGAGTTAATGACACTAACTCCTAATAAGCGTAAGTATTATAAACAAGGAGAAAGAGCTATGAGGCTTATTTTATCTGCATCCTAGCCCTTTTTGTAGCCCCGCAAGACCTGCGCCTCAATGGACAATGCGGGATGACAGCAAGTGAAGATCAACCGCAGCCGATCATCTGGAATTTCATCGCTGTCGTAGGTTGGCTCCTGGCTCATTGGGATTAACCCAGATGCAGTGTACCATTCTAATTTTTCTGTTAGCCGCGTCCGGCGTCGCAGGCGATCAATGGCTTTGTATCGCGCTGCTTTAATAATCCACGCACAGGGGAGATCGGGAATACCTGTAGACTGCCACTGATTCACCGCAGCACTAAAAGCTTCTTGTGCCGCCTCTTCAGCCACATCGAAATCCCCAACCAGCCCCATGAGCGTGGCAACAATCCGACCCCACTCGGCGCGATAAATGGAGGTGATCGCGATTTTTACTAGAACCTACGCATTGACACAGAACTGATACTATGCAGACAAGGTTAATTCTTGCGTTAGGTGTGACAAGATAAAGTCACGAGCCACTTGAAGAGATAAATTTCTTTGGATTTCATACCAATTTTCAATTAACTCTTCTGCCCGCATTAATTCTAATTGTGTAAAAGCTCTGATAGCACTAAAAAAATGAGTTTTAATTGCCTCAGTTGTTCTCACCATAAAATGACCTATACCACATACTTGTTTAATAGCTCTGTGGTAACACTCAATTCCCCAATGTATCGAATGTAATTCCTTAAATTCTTTTATAGAGATTGAAAAGAGTGCGTCCTTTTCAGAAAGGTACATAATGTAATATCTGTAAGCTTCTCTTCGAGACGCTACGCGAACGTTTTTGAAACTTCTCCGAAATACCTTCACCTGACCAAAATTTTTCAGATATACTATTAAACCCGATTCGGGGATTTCTAGATTTTGAACTTGAGCGAAATTCTTACCATCAACTGAACATGAACGATTTTTTGCTATGCCAGTTAAAAACCCCAATCCCTTGTCTCTAAAGAACTTTAGGTTTTTCTGGCTCGAATACCAACTGTCAGTAGTTACTGTTTTTGGACTTAATCCCCAAGTCATAACCTCCGCAATCATCTCTCGTAAATAATCATTTTTAGTCTTGTTCTCCTGTTTGTTATAAATGCGATAATTTATCGGTACAGACTTACCTGATAAATCCGTGTAATATAAGGTAATTAACTGAATTCCTTTGACGGCGCGATGATGCCTTCCTGAATAATAGTAACCAATTAATTCTGTTATTTTTGGATCACTATGAGGCTGATCAATTACTGTATCATCTCCGCTTAAAGTACCTCCAATTAAATTGATATTTGCCTTAATTTCTTCAAATAAGTCCTTGGGTTCGTACTGCTCACGTAGCAAAAATCTATTGACGCTATCATGAGACAAATCTTTCATTATTTCTGCCAGACGTGTGCAACCTGGATACTTTGATTCTGCTAGTAGAAACAGAGTATAAGTATTCAGGTCACATTTACCCGGATTTCTCACAAAGCCGGAGAAAAGAGGAGTCAAAAACTGCCAAAATATCTATTGCACATGAATTCCAGCAGTTTTAAGCATGACCCCTCAGAAAACAGATTGTATACCGGAACAGTTCAAATTTGAACAAGTTAAATCATGTCCAGTCGTAGTTAATTTCAAGGGTGAGAGGGTAACATCAGATGCAGGATTGACTTTAATTGCGGAGCTAGACCGAAAAAGAGAAATTACATCGCGAGTAGCAAGATGTTTTAAAGATTACCGAGATTCCAATAGAATTGACCATTCAGTAGAAAGCCTAATCACGCAGAGAATATATGGTTTGATAATGGGTTATGAAGACTTAAACGACCACGAGGAACTGCGTCACGATCCAATGTTTATCCTGGCGCTAGGGAAAATAATGGGTTCAGAAAAAGAACTACCAGTCCTAGCAGGTAAAAGCACTTTAAATCGTATCGAACACTGTCCAGAAACTGTTGAATCAAGAGCATCAAGTCGATATCATCGCATTGGACATGATGCAGAAGCTATAGAGAAATTATTAGTTGAAATATTTTTAGAATCCTACTCCAAAGCACCACGACAGATAATTTTAGACTTGGACGTGACTGATGATTTAGTGCATGGCAATCAAGAAGAAGTGTTTTTTAACCCTTATTATAGAGGATATTGTTATGCTCCACTTTATATTTTCTGCGGTAAACATTTAATTGCAGCAAAGCTTCGTGCTTCTAATGTAGATCCAGCGTCGGGTGCATTATCAGAATTGCAACGAGTAATAAAACTAATACGTTTACGTTGGGATAATGTGAAAATTATTGTACGTGGAGATAGTGCGTATTCGAGAGAAGATATTATGAGTTGGTGTGAATCTCAAGTTGGAGTAGATTATGTCTTTGGGTTAGCCCAGAATAGTCGGTTAATTCAACTATCCCAACCAACCCAATACCGGGCTTATCTTGAATATTCGCAAAAACTGGAAACTGTAGTAGAGTTTTTTGAAACTTTATTTACTCCGTCAGATGACTTGAAAAAACAAGCAGCAGCCTTTGTTGATAACTCAGTTTGGTATTGTTCGCTTGATTATAAAACTTTAAAATCTTGGAGCCGTAATCGCCGTGTTGTCTCAAAAATTGAGTATAGTAAGTCAGGGGTAAGTACTCGTTTTGTTGTCACTTCACTCCCTACTAAATTAGTGCCTCCAGGACGACTTTATACCCAGAAGTATTGCCCACGAGGTGATATGGAGAATCGTTTAAAAGAACAGAAGTTATCACTAAAAAGTGATAGAACTAGTACTCATACATTTGCTGGAAATCAACTACGTCTGTGGTTTTCTTCTGTTGCTTATATTTTGATAAACGCTCTCGAGAGCAATGTTTAACAACAAGCGAACTCAAAAATGCTACTGTTGGAACTGTTCGTACAAAGTTACTGAAATTGGGAGCCGTTATTACTGTTAATAGCCGATATATTTTAATCGCTATTAGTAGAGATTGTCCATACAAGAATATTTTTGCAACAGCTTACAGCTATTTATCTCGGCTAAACTGTTCTGGTTGATTTTCAGCTAATTGGAATTATAGTTATTAGCTTTAACTTGGGTAGATTTCATTGATTTAACCCTAGCTTTAGGCTGTCTATTTATCATTTTCAATAATCTTTGCTTTAGTATTTATTGTTTAGAATGTATCATATTTGTCTTTGTAGTTTCGGTTTACACGTTGTCATAATCTGTTGTTGATTATAGTTTAGTGTTGTATAAAATAATTTACTTTAAGTTTTACTCATCTCAATGATTTTTTCTCACTTGTGAGAAATCCGGGATTTAGCGGTTGATGGTTTAGTAATTGCTCTGATTGTCCGAACCCTAAACACAGACAGGTAAATTATCTGTTTTTCATGCCTCTATCAGCTAGCGATCGCTGATATTTTTCTACATTCTCTTTATGCACTTTTCGTTCTGTTTGTCAATGCGTAAGTTCTACTCCATTCCAAACAAACGGGAAAGAAGCGTTACGCCAAATGTGGCCAGAATGCTTGCCTTATTTCCCGGACTCCTTTGAGATAGAAACACGAGACCTCAACATTACAGTCAATGACGACTTGGCGGTTGCCCACTGGCTCTCACACTTTACAGCAATGGAAGTAGAGCATCCGGCAATGCAAACATGGATGCGGATCACTGCTGTTTGCCAGCATAATCAAGGCGAATGGCAGATTCTACATGAACATATCTCTGTTCCATTTGATCCACATACCTCTCAAGCCGTATTCACGCTCAACCCATGAATTAACTCAATCATGAAGTAATCAAAACAACACACATGAAAATCAATTCTTATCTCAATTTTAACGGCACCTGTGAAACGGCATTCAAATTCTACGAACAATGTCTAGGCGGCAAAATCGTGATGATGCTCACTCATGGGGATGCTCCTACAGCAGAACATATACCTGCCGATTGGCATGACAAAATTATGCACGTCTGCCTTGAACTAGGCGATCGCCTCTTGATGGGGTCTGACAGCCCGCCTGGGTATTTTGAAACACCCCAAGGCTTCTATGTACAAATCAGCGTTGACGAGCCAGCAGAAGCAGAACGTGTCTTCTATGTCCTGGCAGAAAAAGGAAAAGTGAAGATGCCGATTGCTCAAACCTTCTGGTCTGTTCGCTTTGGGATGTTGGTTGATCAATTTGGTATTCCCTGGATGATCAACTGCCAGGAGACTGCTTGACTTGTTAGAAAGCGCTTACGGGTATCTCCTCTCAACTCAAACCTCAGCACTTTAATTCAAAGTTTTAGCAGCTTTTTCTGTTTGTATGCGTTGTTTAGATTGCGGTATAAACCGCGATTGATTTTTTACTTGAGCAACACCGATTATTGATATTACTAAGTCAATGAGAAATACTATCTGCAAATTGTGATTGGCTCTAATAGATTTATTTATGTTGTAGCAAATCATTGCGTTGGCACTTTCAAAAAATAGGGCTGAGAGATAACTCAAAGGAAATTGATTTACACCCTTTTTTACAGACTCTCCAGGCGCAAGTCACCTTGTATATAAGTTTAAAGTTTAAAATATCACTGTCACAGTACTTAAGTCAATGTCAAAAGAACTTAGCTAAGCGATGGGACATAAGCCGCAATTACTTTTATTGCCTTAATTACTATATAAGAATTTAAATCAAGTTCTGATTTTTGGTTTTCACTCGCTGATAGAGTTCTTCCATCGTTTCAATAAAGGAAGCATCATTATGCCAAAAATCAGGAAAATCACCTTGTTTTTTAATTAAAATTGCTGAGACACTGCTTATAGGTGCAACTTCTATAGTTGAGGGTAAGCGCTTTGTCCCTAACCAAAACTCCCTAGCATTTGGCATTTGGCTAAGAGATTGCTTTTCTAGTTTAGTGTAAAGTGAAGTAGAGGAGTCTAAAGCAATTTCTTTAGCATTTAGTTCTTCAGATAAAGCTTTCCCCAAGGGAGACTCAGCTAATTTAGACTGAAGTTCTGCTTTTGATAATCCCCGTAATTCAAATAACAAAAAAGGATTATTATCAAGTTGTGAGGCTACTAAATAGTAAACTCCAGCAATATGTTTGCAGGGATTAGCATAATCTGGACAAGAACATTTGGTTTGAAAGTCCTTACTACTATGAGGTAATAAGTGCAGTCCTAAAGCGGAAAAAGTATCTTCAATATTTTCTGGAACTTCATTTAGTAAAAGACGAGAGACAATGCTAGCTTTAGATGAAAGTTTTGGGATGACTTGACTCCAACGCGTATTGGAAATTGGTGTAATCTCAATTGTTATATTGTAAGTTGGTTCTTTATAAACTCCAAAGTAGGGGTTAACTGAACCTTTGACTTTAGCAGTAATTTTATTTAGCTCAATTTCAAAGCTTTTTACCTTGCCGCCGCTAGCATAAGAACGTCCTCTTTTGAGTCGGTTATCATCAGTAAAAGCTTCTAGTGCTTGAATAAAGCGATCGCCCCACCAAGTCCGGCTGAATTTCGCCATATTATTTACTCCAAAATAGCGCTCTTGTTCAATGATATCAATTGCTGAAAGGCTTCGTTATCTAACTCTGTTAGCCATGATTCATCGTTGCCTACAACAGCAGAAGAGAGCTTTTTCTTATCTTCAATCATTTGGTCAATTCTTTCTTCTAAAGTTCCAATAGCAACAAATTTATGAACAAAAACATTTTTCTTTTGCCCGATACGGAAAGCACGGTCAGTTGCTTGGTCTTCAACTGCTGGGTTCCACCAACGGTCAAAGTGAAAGACATGGTTGGCTTTAGTAAGAGTAATGCCAACACCACCTGCCTTTAATGAAAGTATAAAAACAGATGGTTCTGTATTCGGGTCTTGAAACTCAGTAATCATTTGTTCCCGACGCGGACGACTAGTGCCACCATGCAAATAATAAGCATTACAATGTAAATTGTGTTTTATATACTTGAGTATGTTATCACCCACCTCAGTAAATTGACTAAATATAAGTAAACTTTCTCCTTCGGAAATTGCTTCTTCTACCATAGATACTAAACGACTGAGCTTGTGGGAACGCTCAGGGGAGAATTCACTTCCATCTTGGAGAAACTGTGCTGGATGGTTACAAATCTGCTTGAGTTTCATTAGGGTGGAAAGAATCAATCCTTTGCGTTGAATGCCCTCTGTTGATTGCAATTGTTTTTCTACATCTAGGACAACTACTTCATAAAGTGACGCTTGTTCTTTAGTCAAGTTAGTGTAGAGCTTTTGTTCAACTTTATCAGGTAAATCATTGATGATAGATTGATCCGTTTTGACTCTACGTAAAATTAAAGGCTCTACGAGCTTTTTAAGAATAGTTGATTTGGCTGGGTCATTGTCTTTTTGAATTGGAGTCTCGAAAGATTTACGAAACTGCGCCTCTTTACCTAAATAACCGGGATTGAGAAAGTTAAAAATTGACCACAAATCCAGTAAGCGGTTTTCTACAGGAGTACCTGTTAATGCCAGTCTGTGTTTCGCTTTTAATTTGAGAATAGCTTTGGTTTGGGCTGCTTTCGGATTTTTAATATTTTGTGCTTCATCCAATACTAAGCGTTGCCATTCAATACTACCTAGTAACTTCTCATCTTTGCGAGCTAAGGAAAAAGAGCTAATTACGATATCATGTTGTAGACAGGCAGCTTTGAAATCTACGGAATTTTGTAATCTTGTGCTGCCATGATGTACCATTGCTTTCAAATGAGGCGCAAACTTGGCAATTTCTTTGTACCAGTTGCCAACTACGGAAGTAGGTGCAATTAATAGTGTTGGGAAGTGAGACTGTTGTGCATTTTTCTCCTGCACTAATCGGGCAATAACCTGTGCCGATTTTCCTAATCCCATATCGTCCGCTAAACAACCATTTAATCCTAAACGTTCCAAATACTCAAGCCAAGAAACACCGCGTTTTTGATATTCTCGGAGAGTGCCTTGCAGATTATCAAGTTGACCAATCGGTTCTAAGCGACTTTTATCTTGTAGTTTCCAGAGCAAGTCTGCCAAAGTTTCATCATGTTCAATTTCCCATTCTTCTCCCACTTCAGCACCATCAGTGAGAGGTTAGAGTGATTGCACTTTTGTCAAGAGGGTGCGGGAAAAGGCGATAAATCCAGCTTGGAGACTGGTTTTCGCAGGGCTTTAACTACTCCTAAATCTTGATTTTCTTTGGCAGCGAAGTACTTAATTGGGTCATCCGCCTTACCTTTATCATAGGCGACACTAAAATGATATAAACCACGAAAAATCATCTCTAAAGAAATGCGGTCAAATGGCAAAGATAATTCGTCTGCAACCGCATCTCCCAAGTCAACCAATACTGCATAAAAGAGCCAAGTTGCCCACACTTGTAACTTCACACCATTAATAGAACCAGTCCATAAATATGACAGTCCCAATAAACGCTTGACCACGTAAAAAGCTTCTTCAACTCTCCATCTTCGGCGATATAAATCTGCGACAACGTAAGGAGGTAAGATTTGTGGGTCGAGGACAGAAGTAATATAAGAATAGCTAGTTTTACCAACCTTAATTTCTATTAAACGTAAAGTAAGCACTGGTGCACCACGACGAACAGTTCCAAGTTGAATCAATCGGTCTTTAACTGAATGGTCATAGCTGAAAATTTTTAAGTACTTAATAGATGCTTTGGCTTTTAAACGAGTAATAAAATGAACTTCTTGGTTAATGAGTTGTTGTAAAAAGTGGAAATGATAAAAACCTCTATCAAGTAAGATCAGAGTTTTAGCAGGTAGTAGTTTCAGCAATGGAGCTTCAAAGTTAGTTTCTGATGCAGCAGGATTAGTGTGAAACCAAACTTCAATAGGTAAGCGATTGACTAAATCAATAACTGTACAAATCTTTCCTGCTAATTGACCTGTTTTCAAGTCTTCTAGGCTTTTTAGCTTTCGGAATAAGGCTTCTAATGTAGACCCGTCAGCTATCCAAATTCGTTCAAAATTAAGAAGTGCAAATTTAACACTATCAGGAAGTGGTCGCTTCAGCCGTCGTTGCCAATTAAGTTGTAACTGAGGTAGTAAATCTTTAAATACTCGCTCAAATAATTCAGATGGGAATACTAAAAATCTTTCAGAAAGAGATTGTTGAGCAATTATTCTAGAACGACACCACAATAAATCTTCTCTTGCTAAAAGCCTTGTTAATTCTTGAACTCCAGGAACTTGTCGCCACAATAAAGTTAATACTGCTGCTACCATGAAGGATAGGTTGATAATTCTATCTCGTAAACCTAACTGCTTATAGTATTTTTGTTGAGCAAAGATAGCTGGAGTTAGTAACTCTTCTAAATGCGACGCAATCGCTTCATTATCTATGGTAGGAGTATTATGCTTTTGCGCGTGGTCGGAGTTTCGTTTTGCAGCTTTGGGCATAGTAGTCAACAAGCACTTTTCATTACCGCATTTGATTACTGAATTTACAATAATAATGAAACTCACTTTTGAAAAATTTATTCTCTCGTTACAATACTTTTTTGCCTCACATTTTAGCCGTTAAAAACTTATAGATAATGATAATCAAATAGAGAGGAAGGAGGCGAGTGTCGCTCGCCTCCTTCCCCTCCCCCACGCACGATTATCATTTTCATTAAAGTTTTTTTGAGTATTTTAACTGATTGACAAAATTTACTTTATTCTAACCTCTCACCGATGCTTCAGCACTGCGTTGCAAAAACTCCAGTAAAGTCATTTGGGGTTGTTCATCCCCATGAGAGTGCCAAAATTCAATTAACTGTTGCATTTTCTCTCGGTCAAGTTCCATCCATTGACCGCGAAAATGCACTAAAGGAGCTTTAGCGTTAATCAGTTGTTCCCACTCCATAGGTGTGACAACTTGTTCTCCAATTGCTAATTCATGCTGATACTGCACCAGTGAATCTAAGCCGAAATAGCTTTTTGTTTCTCCCTTAGTTGCTGCTAGTTTACGAGTAGATGCTTTCAAACGAATTTTGGCACGACGACGACCAGCAGGAGTATACCAAGAAGGTACAATCACCTTAAATCCGGAATCTTCTAACACCCAAGCACTTTCTTTGAGGAAGTCGAACGCTTCTTCTAAAGTCAGCTGCATTGCTGTTGGGCGCTCTGTCTCTAACCCTTGCCACAGCTTAGGATACATTCGTGCTGCATACCCTAAATTTAACAACAAATTAGTTTCAAAATCTTTGCCAAAATTCTTATGTATACTAGTTTTAGTTTTTTGATTCCCTGTCCAGTAGTCAGTCAACGCCAGCTTGAAGGAAGGGTCTTGTTTGCTAGCTACTAAAAATTGAATCTGCCAATTGTCTATTTGTTCGGCGTTGGGGGAGTGCAACTGGAAGCAGAGATGAAAAGGTGAGTCAGCTTGGGTACGAGTAATTTTAGTTTTCCAAGCCAACCATTGCCGATATTCTTCTATGGCAGTATTTATTGTTAAAGGGTTATGCTGACGAGGATAAAAGCAATATTGAATCAGAGAATCAGCAATCTGTTTATCAAAAGCAGCTGTAGACGGCGTGTGAGTCACTAAATTATCAAGTACAAATTCTGAAAAGTGACGCAACAATGTTTCTTTACTAAAAAACTCGATATTCGGGCTATGTTTCGTTGCACCTGCCACACAAATGAGCGGCATATAGTCAACATAAGTTTGAATATTTGCTTCATATTGCTCGGAAATAATTTCCCAGGTAGCATAAATTTCCAGATTGGGCTGTGAGTTCTGTTGTTTACCTTTTTTATTAGTAGTTTTTTTCGGTAATAACTGACGATATTTTAGTGCGGGAATAAATTGGTCTTTAGTAATTACTTGTTTGAAAGCTTGAGAATAATGATACCAAAATAACAGGTCAGAACCCATTTGAAACGTCTCAGCATTGTATAGCGCTAAAAAATGAATATCCTTTAGCAACTTAATAACGTTCAGCGCTTGTTCATTTTTGGCGAGGGTAACGGTTTCATAAGTATCTACTTGCCAATATTGAAATGATTCATAGCTTTCTGGATACTCAATTTCTAAATACTTGATTAATTCTGGTGAGGGTAAGGGCTGATTATTGATAGTTGGCAAAGCAAAGTATTTAGCTCCTATGCGTTTGCTTAATTGAGTTGATGGTTCTTTAATTCCTAATTCCTGGACTAAAAAAGCGATTAATTCCTCTTGCCCCAAATGTCCCGGATGAATTCGTTGAGCATTAGTGCGGCTTTTTTTGAATGCGGAAGTTTCTACCCATAAGTAAAAAGACCCTGACTCAATAAAGCCAGTCTCCGTATTTGGTATCCAAGTGCCATGAAGGATTTTCATAGTTGGGATGTCTCTGGATTGTCTAGAAATGCTAGCGCTGCAAGAATTACTTTACCAAACACTGGTGTTCCACAAGCAGGTGCGAGCCACTACTTTTCTTGCTTCTCCCCTCAATGCGTTTTCTGTCTCTACCTCCTCATCGCCACCGCGGATACTCTAAGACCTTTTGAGCAAACGTAACATCAAGAGTATTTAGGCGATAATATCTAACACGCTTGTCCAATTCAACGGGACGGGATGAAATTACTCTCAACAAAAAACTTATAATATGAAAAAACTGTCTTTGATTCTCCCCTTAGCTATGCTAGCTTTTGGCAGCGTAGTTGTTAACAGCCAAGAAACCTCTTCACCCAACGCTTACACTAAATCTGTTACTCGTGAAGTTTTAGCGAGTGGTTATCCGACTGAAGATCAAAAGCAGGTTCTTGAGCTTGTACGTTATACCATCGCGCCAAGAGCAAAGCTACCTGCTCATACTCATCCGGGAATGCAGATTGAACGAGTAGAAGCGGGAACTTTAACTTATACTGTTGTGGAAGGAGAAGCTTAAGTAACAAAAGCTAACGGCAAAAAATTGATTGTTCAGCAAGGGAAAACTATACAGCTAACTGTTGGAGACTTTTTAGTTGAAACTGCTGGAATGATTCATTATGGGGAAAATCAGACAAACAAATCGGTTATTCTTTTGTCTGCTTCTTTATTCAATGCTAATCAACCCAAAGCTATTTTAACCAATCCTGAAAACAGATGAATTTGATAAGGGATTTCGGCTTGCATCAGGGGCATACGTTTAATTAAAATCTGCCTGTGAAAAATTCTTCAAAAAATGGATAAAATTTGTTCGCTAACAGCTCAAACTTTTCTCCAATACAATCAGGGCGAGCGATTTTATAACCTCTGCTATCGTACCAATCAGGATCTATCGTTGGAGAATAACACAGATAAGCCATGCCCTGTTTGTAATACCCAGATATAGTTAAAATATTTATTTTCGGCAAATAATTCAGTTGAAAATTTCCGATAGCACGGTTTCCACTTTTGAAAGTAATAGCCAAATTATTATCAACAATGTTTTGATAGTCTTGATGTAATGACTTTAAATAAATTTGTGGTACAACTAAAGCTGCGTGAACCTTGCCGATTTTTCGAGCCGATAACTGAAACTGAGTGTCGCTAAAAACTTGTCCAGCAATTTTAGTAACCTCTGTTTGGAAATCTATTTTTACCGTGTAAAGAAGTCTTTCTAAATCTATATTGAGCATAACTTCGTCTGTCAAAAGTAAATTTTTATTCAATAAATATTACATATTCAGCATCTAAAAGGTCTGCTTCAGTTGTACTGTCCTACAAAACATGGATTTAATTTAGTCTAGATTGCTCCAGGTAGTAAGTTAGTATTTATTTGAAAAATTAAGTTTAAAAAACTGACAAAGTTGCTGTTTACAAGGTTTAACCACCAATTCGTTATCTTTAGTCCAGCAACCAACTTGATAGTTAACCCAAATTTTTAGATAATATTAAACATTGGGCATACCACACTGTGTGGATTCTAGTCTTATGTGTCGCGTTTCGTTCTTGTTCTTCTTGCCGCTTCTGTTCCCTCTCTTGCCGTTGCTGCTGCCGATAATCCAATACTTTCTGTACAAACGCAACATTAAGTACTTAAGCAAAATTAATTTTATATTATGTAAATAGTAATTTAAAATATCTTCTGGTTGTCAATAAGGTCAAAAAATGCGATTTATTAAAGATTTAAATATTGATACAATCAAATTACTTAACAGAATATATAAACAAAGTTCTCATTATCAAGTAAAACAGAGAGCGCACTGTATTTTGTTGAGCTATAAAGGAAAAACAATTTCGGAATTGATGGAAATTTTTCAAGTCACTCGAGGAACCATATACAATTGGATGAATGATTGGGAAGAATACAGATTGTTAGGACTATATAATCGCCCAGGGCGAGGCAGGAAACCAATTTTTAATGAACTTCAAGAGCTCCAAATCAAAGAGTGGGTAAAACAATCACCAAAAAATTTAGGAAAAGTATTAGCTCAAATTGAAGAGCTCTGGGGAGTCAAAGTTAGTAAAGATACAGTAAAACGAATTTTAAAAAACTTTGAAATGACATGGAGGAGATTTAAAAGGGGATTAGCAGGAGAGCCAGACCCACTGGAATATAAGGAAAAACAGGAGGAACTCACTGTTCTAAAACAACAAGATAAATCTGGGGAAATTGATTTAAGATATTTAGACGAAACCGGATTTTGTTTAACACCTTATATACCTTATGGATGGCAAGAAAAAGGAGAAAATATTAAAATTGATAGTAGTCGTAGTCGTCGCCTAAATGTACTAGGATTAATGAATTGTGCTCAAGAATTAGATGCCTATATATTTGAAGGAAATGTTACAAGTGATGTCGTTATCTCTTGTCTTGATAAATTCGCTGGAAATCTTCAAATAAAAACCATTGTAGTTATGGATAAAGCGTCTTTTCACACAAGCAAAAAAATCCAGCAAAAAATTAGCGAGTGGCAAGAGAAGAAATTAGAAATATTTTGGCTACCATCCTACTCCCCTCAATTAAATTTAATAGAAATTCTCTGGCGTTTTATCAAATATGAATGGATAGAAATAGATGCATACTCTAGTTGGTCAAATTTAGTTAACTATGTTGAAAAAGTCATTCGAGATTTTGGAGAAAAATACATAATTAATTTTGCATAGATACTTATCAGTATTCAGCCGATAATACTTAACACGCTTACCGTCTTCCACAGAACGCGACTCTGTAGATACATCGCATGGCTCCTTTAAAGTAAAAAAAATCGAACGAAACAAATTTTTAATTTTATGCTCTATTTTTGGGCAAATGCTCAAAAATAAAAATTATACCAATCTCATTTCAATCACAGGCATTCTTCAATAAGAGGTTGAAAACGTGACAGCAAAAGCAACCTACCAGTTTGCAGGTAAGACCATCCTGATTACGGGCGGTGCGGGAGATATTGGCAAAGCAACTGCACACCGCTTTGCTGCTAATGGGGCAGGTGTAGCCTTGCTGGATTTAAATGAAGCGAAGATGGCAGATGTGGCTGGGGAACTAAAAAGTTATAACGTTCCAGTCAGCACGTTTCGTTGTGATGTTACAGCTAGTGACGATGTTGCCAAAACCTTTACTAGTGCTGTTGAAAAGTTTGGGCGTATAGATTACGTATTTAATAACGCGGGCTATCAAGGAGTGTTTGCTAAAACTGACGAATATCCTGATGATGACTTTCAGAAGGTGATAAATGTCAACGTTATTGGCGTTTTCCATGTTCTCAAGGCAGCTGCACAGCACCTACGTGATGTCGGTGGAGGCGCGATCGTCAACATGGCAAGTTATGCAGGGGTGGTTGGGCCACCAAATATGCTGGCATACGCTGCTTCCAAGTTTGCGGTGATTGGAATGACTCAAACAGCAGCGAAAGATTTGGCTCCTTACAGCATTCGGGTGAATGCACTCTCTCCGGCATTGATCGGCCCTGGTTTTATGTGGACGCGGCAAACAGAATTGCAAGCAGCAGGAGGGTCACAGTACTTTGATGTCAATCCCAAGGTAGTGGAGCAACAGATGATTAATTCAGTGCCAATGCGGCGTTTAGGAAGCTTGGAGGAGGTGGCGAATGGGGTAGCGTTTCTGATGAGCGAAGAGACAAGCTATATCACTGGATTTAACTTGGAGGTAACTGGAGGACTTTAAAATACGCTACAAAACTAGGCTACCAAACCCAAATTAATAGTTTCAACCTCAAGCCCTTCCAGCCCCCAACAGTTTCATTTAATGTTTGGGAAGAATCGTATGTGTCACTAACTTGGGTTTGTAACTCTATATTATTAGTGACTTGTAACTAAATCTGATTTTTGCTGTTAAGTCGTGAAACAACGAAATAGCAAGGGTTTCATACTAGATTTTATTCTCAAAAACTAGTTTTAATAATAAATTACCAGAGAATAGGACTTTTGGATAGAGGTATACTAAGCGATCGCTCCGTCAAAGAGATAAGGGAAAAAGTCAGGTAATTAAATTGGGATAATCAGCAATATGACAAGATATCCAAGTTTTTTAACCCTAGAAAACTTTAGGCTTGAGTGTGGTGCAGTTCTATCCAAGGCGAGGTTAGCGTACCAAACTTACGGCGAACTCGCAAGCGATCGCACTAATGCCATTCTCTACCCAACTTCTTACGGAGCGCAACATTGCGACATTGACTGGTTGATTCGTGGCGATAGCATTCTCGACCCCAGGCGTTGGTTTATGATCATTCCCAATATGTTTGGGAATGGACTTTCGAGTTCGCCCAGCAACTGCCAAGATTGTGGTCTTAGCGAACAAGGCTTTTGGTTTAGCCATGTAGATAATGTTCGCGCTCAAGAGCAATTGTTACGAGAAGTATTTGGGATTGAACATCTAGCACTAATTTACGGTTGGTCAATGGGCGCACAGCAAGCATATCACTGGGGAGTATTGTATAGCGAGCGCGTCACTCGAATTGCAGCGTTGTGCGGTACAGCTCGCACTACCGACCATAATCGAATTTTTTTGCAAAGCCTTCGAGCGGCGCTGACAGCTGACCCGACTTGGAATGGTAGTAGATTTGAAGCCCCTCCAGAGCGGGGATATAAAGCTTTTGCGCGGATTTATGCTAGTTGGGCTGCTTCTCAAGCGTTTTATCGCCAGGGCATTTACTACAAGCTGGGCTATACATCTTTAGAAGACTACTTACTACGTGCTTGGGAGTCTAACTACAAAAAGCGCGACCCGCATAATCTGCTGGCAATGATTGATACTTGGTTACACTGCGATGTCAGCGATAACTCCATCTACCAAGGCGATTATAAAAAGGCTATGGGTGCAATTAAAGCTAAAACGCTGGTAATGCCATCCACAACAGATTTATACTTTACTCCAGAAGATTGTGCTGCGGAAGCTGCCCTGATTCCTCAAGCTAAATATTTACCAATCCCTTCTCTTTGGGGTCATAGAGCAGGTAATCCCTATCAAAATCCTACTGATGAAGACTTCATCCGAGTTGCAATACAGAAATTGCTGGAAGAATAACAAAATATACCTTTGGTATGGTTCGATTTGGAATTTTTAATTGGAGCAAAGCAATTTGACTAACTCACTTTCTGAAATTGCCCGCGAAAAGAGTATCCGTTATTTTCTAATTTCATTCACGGATTTGTTTGGGGTACAACGGGCAAAACTTGTGCCTGCTGCAAGCATTGACAGCATGGCAGCTAATGGTGCTGGATTTGCCGGATTTGCGGCTTGGCTAGATATGACTCCAGCAGATCCAGATATTTTAGCGATACCCGACCCTATTAGTCTATTTCAATTACCTTGGGAGACTGAAGTTGCCTGGATGCCTGCGGATCTCTACACTATGAGTGGACAACCGATAGAACAAACCCCCAGACTTGTATTAAAGCGCGTCCTCAAACAAGCCCTTGAGTTGGGCTATAGCGTCTGCACAGGAGTAGAATGTGAGTATTTTCTGCTTTCACCAGATGGTAACAGTATATCTGATTTGCGCGATCGCCAAAGCAAACCCTGCTACGATCAACAAGCCCTGATGCGTCGCTATGAAGTAATTCGCGAAATCTGCGATGCTATGTTGACATTTGGTTGGGGTGCTTACCAAAACGACCATGAAGATGCAAACGGTCAGTTTGAAATGAATTGGATGTATGCCGATGCCCTTGTGACCGCAGACCGTCATGCCTTTTTTAAATATATGGTCAAAACAATTGCCGAAAAGCATGGGTTGCGTGCTACCTTCATGCCCAAGCCTTTCTCCCATTTGACTGGTAACGGTTGCCACACTCATCTCTCTATTTGGGATACAGCAGGTAAAGTTAACCTCTTCCACGAACAGCAAGGAGAACTGGGACTTTCACCTTTAGCGTACCAGTTCATTGCAGGCGTGTTACATTCTGCTGAGGCACTGTGTGCTTTTTCCAATCCCACAATTAATTCCTATAAGCGAATTAACGCACCCGTGACTACTTCCGGGGCAACTTGGGCGCCTAGCACCATTACCTACAGTGGCAACAACCGCACTCATGCTATCCGCATTCCTGATGCTGGACGCTTTGAATTTCGTCTTGCTGACGGTGCGGCTAATCCCTACCTACTACCTGCTGCACTCATCGCCGCTGGACTGGATGGAATTGTCCAAAAGCGCAATCCTGAGCCACGTTATGATAATAATAGTTATAC
This sequence comes from Nostoc sp. UHCC 0302, assembly GCF_038096175.1. Lineage (NCBI taxonomy): Bacteria > Bacillati > Cyanobacteriota > Cyanophyceae > Nostocales > Nostocaceae > Nostoc > Nostoc sp. UHCC 0302. The sequence continues at coordinate 169,856 of NZ_CP151100.1, read as the reverse complement.
AGATCCGCTTCCCCTTGGTCAGGTCAAACAGCTGCCGACAAACTTATTAGATGCCTTACGCTGCTTAAAAGCAGACATAGTTCTATCCCAAAGCCTTGGAGAACGATTAACAGCTGCTTATTTAAAATTGAAGCATCAACAATGGAATGAATACAGTACCTGCATCACTCCTTGGGAACTGGAAAATACGTTAGATTGCTAACTATTGAGATTTAACTGAAAGCGATATCCACCAAGGGCAAGTAGATTGTGGAAGATTTAGCACTCAGCTTTTACCTATAATAGCAGCAAGATTTACCCCATCCACTCCACCCACTGTGGAGCATCTGACACCAACTGAGTAAATTTCTCTGGGCTGACCTCCTCGAACTCCAGTATCACGCCCCAACGCTGATCACTAGTGAGGGTACTGAGTAGTTCTTTTACCGAATCTATGCCGTGTTCTAACCGTTCAATTGCCAGCCGAGCATAGTATTTTACTCTATCCCACCACTGATTACTGAGATTTTGCTGTCCGTCCATACCCCCCCAATTATTACTTCCATCTTTATTAGCGGGGGGTGTGGACGGGAGATTAGATGACGGTCTATCTACTTCAATACCATACTGAGCCTGCATCGTAGCAGCATAAGCAGCGTGACGCTCTTGCTCCTCTTGCCGTTTGATTTCCCTCTCCTCCCGCTGCTTTTGGCGGTACTGCAACACCTGTTGAGCAAACACCACATCCTCAGTATTAAGGCTGTAATACCTAACCCGTTTTCCATCTTCCACAGGCCGCCGCGATTCGGTAGATAGTCCCAGTTGCTCTAAATACTGCCCCAAAATCCACATCGGTGACTCGTCAAGCGGTATGGTGAGATTTAAGATACCCTTGATGTGCGGTGCATTGCGTTTCGAGAACTGTGCGATAAGCCTGACGGCATGGCTAACGCTTACCGCTTGAAGAACTGGCTCAGTTCCCGTTACCTCAACTCCGGCGAACAAATCCATTAACACTGCCCTCAAACCCAGGCGATGACGCATCAACCACGAGGTAGAATAATTGCCCCAGTCCGTGCAGATAGCCAAACGCTCGCGTTCCGATTTATCCCGTTGTGCAACAACATCCGGCGGTGTGACAAATTCCCGCCCCTGATCCGAGGTGATTATCTCCCCGGCTTGGGCAAGTATCCCTTCTAATGAAATTATCTTCCGAATTAATCTCCCCCCATCATCTTTTTCAACCAATTCAGGAGTCACAGTCATCCCATAGGTATCTTGAATGCGGAACTTCTCACATTCTAAAACTTCCTCCGGCTTAAGGTAGTCTTGATTTTGTCTACTGTCATAAGTCCTTCTATCGATATCCTTGGCGTTGGCAACTTTACCCGGATTTCTCACAAAGCCGGAGAAAAGAGGAGTCAAAAACTGCCAAAATATCTATTGCACATGAATTCCAGCAGTTTTAAGCATGACCCCTCAGAAAACAGATTGTATACCGGAACAGTTCAAATTTGAACAAGTTAAATCATGTCCAGTCGTAGTTAATTTCAAGGGTGAGAGGGTAACATCAGATGCAGGATTGACTTTAATTGCGGAGCTAGACCGAAAAAGAGAAATTACATCGCGAGTAGCAAGATGTTTTAAAGATTACCGAGATTCCAATAGAATTGACCATTCAGTAGAAAGCCTAATCACGCAGAGAATATATGGTTTGATAATGGGTTATGAAGACTTAAACGACCACGAGGAACTGCGTCACGATCCAATGTTTATCCTGGCGCTAGGGAAAATAATGGGTTCAGAAAAAGAACTACCAGTCCTAGCAGGTAAAAGCACTTTAAATCGTATCGAACACTGTCCAGAAACTGTTGAATCAAGAGCATCAAGTCGATATCATCGCATTGGACATGATGCAGAAGCTATAGAGAAATTATTAGTTGAAATATTTTTAGAATCCTACTCCAAAGCACCACGACAGATAATTTTAGACTTGGACGTGACTGATGATTTAGTGCATGGCAATCAAGAAGAAGTGTTTTTTAACCCTTATTATAGAGGATATTGTTATGCTCCACTTTATATTTTCTGCGGTAAACATTTAATTGCAGCAAAGCTTCGTGCTTCTAATGTAGATCCAGCGTCGGGTGCATTATCAGAATTGCAACGAGTAATAAAACTAATACGTTTACGTTGGGATAATGTGAAAATTATTGTACGTGGAGATAGTGCGTATTCGAGAGAAGATATTATGAGTTGGTGTGAATCTCAAGTTGGAGTAGATTATGTCTTTGGGTTAGCCCAGAATAGTCGGTTAATTCAACTATCCCAACCAACCCAATACCGGGCTTATCTTGAATATTCGCAAAAACTGGAAACTGTAGTAGAGTTTTTTGAAACTTTATTTACTCCGTCAGATGACTTGAAAAAACAAGCAGCAGCCTTTGTTGATAACTCAGTTTGGTATTGTTCGCTTGATTATAAAACTTTAAAATCTTGGAGCCGTAATCGCCGTGTTGTCTCAAAAATTGAGTATAGTAAGTCAGGGGTAAGTACTCGTTTTGTTGTCACTTCACTCCCTACTAAATTAGTGCCTCCAGGACGACTTTATACCCAGAAGTATTGCCCACGAGGTGATATGGAGAATCGTTTAAAAGAACAGAAGTTATCACTAAAAAGTGATAGAACTAGTACTCATACATTTGCTGGAAATCAACTACGTCTGTGGTTTTCTTCTGTTGCTTATATTTTGATAAACGCTCTCCGAGAGCAATGTTTAACAACAAGCGAACTCAAAAATGCTACTGTTGGAACTGTTCGTACAAAGTTACTGAAATTGGGAGCCGTTATTACTGTTAATAGCCGATATATTTTAATCGCTATTAGTAGAGATTGTCCATACAAGAATATTTTTGCAACAGCTTACAGCTATTTATCTCGGCTAAACTGTTCTGGTTGATTTTCAGCTAATTGGAATTATAGTTATTAGCTTTAACTTGGGTAGATTTCATTGATTTAACCCTAGCTTTAGGCTGTCTATTTATCATTTTCAATAATCTTTGCTTTAGTATTTATTGTTTAGAATGTATCATATTTGTCTTTGTAGTTTCGGTTTACACGTTGTCATAATCTGTTGTTGATTATAGTTTAGTGTTGTATAAAATAATTTACTTTAAGTTTTACTCATCTCAATGATTTTTTCTCACTTGTGAGAAATCCGGGTTTAGTACAATGCTCCCAAGAGAGGACATCACCAGCTGCTTTGAGCCAACGAGCCGCTCCATCATCGCTACCGTCTCCAGCAGGAATGATGGTATTGCCCATTTCCTCCAGAAGCGATAACTTCGTTAAGCTTCGCTAACGCAGATCAGCTCGTAAATTATTGATAGACCAATTGCGCTGTGCTTCAATCTGGCAACTGGTGTCTAACATCCAGTCTTTCTCTGCCCCACGCTTACCCGTTTCTTTGTCAATCCGAATCAGGAAGGCGGTCATCTCGTTTTTCTGAAGGATTTTCTCCTTGATGCGTCGGGCGTTAGTTTCAGCATAACCAAAGGGAGGACGTGGGGCCACCCAAACGTACATCGGCACATTGGGACGAACTCGCCATAATTGTTGGGCGCATTCAGTTGCAGATTGGGAAACAGCGTGAAATGCACCGAAAACGGCTTAAATTTAAGGTGTGGAAATATCAACACCTGTACCAACAAGTGCTTTAGCCCCTTTGACATCACGGTTTGTCAGCTAAAATAATGAGGGTAGTTATGCAAGAGCGCCAATGAATATCAGTATTGATATACCTGATGAGGTACGCGTTTATTTAGAGGCACAAGTGATAGCAGGTGCTTATGGCAGCATTGGCGAATATTTTTTGGATTTGGTACAGCAAGACCAAAAACGTAAAGCACAAGACAAGTTAGAAGCGCTTTTAGCTGAAGGTATTGATGGAGAAGGGCAAGAAGTAACATCGGAATATTGGCAGAATTTGCGTTCTACCGTTTTAGGTCAGAACAGCATGGAGAACCCAAACGACAGATGAAGTATCGTTTAATTGTCAAAGACCGAGCAACCCAAGATTTACGATATCTAGCAAATTATATATTAGTCAATGGCAATGCAGATGTAGCAGGTAAATTTTTAACTGCTGCGGAGGTGACGTTTGCCCCTTGAGGGGATACGAAATACCCTGAAATAGATATAGGGCAACGAGTGTAGCAATTTGTGGTAAAACAAAAAGAGCATTCATTCGCAATAAGCTCTATTTAATGATAATATTACCAGAATTCTACGAGACACACCTCAAGCGAGAGCTTGGACGTACTGAATACTTATTACTAAAACTCCTTATCTGTTTATTACAATCTATTAAAACTGTTAGCCTTGAGGCGCTAGCGACTGCTTTACCAATACCAATACTATTTGAAAGTAGAAGGAAAAAACTTCAGCGATTTTTATCTTTAAATTACATCAATGTTGAAGAAATTTGGTTTCCAATTATCAAAAGCTGGCTAGAAATAAATTTTCCTTTAAATGAAGTTATTTATGTAGTTATAGATCGGACTAATTGGGGATGCATTAATCTATTAATGATTAGCGTGGTTTGGGACAAAAGGTCTATCCCAATATATTTTGAGCTATTAGACAAGTTAGGCTCAAGTAATTTTGATGAACAAGAAGCAGTATTTAAAAAAGCATTACCGATTTTCAAGGATTATAAAATTGTAGTGTTAGGAGACCGAGAATTTTGTTCAATAAAGTTGGCTAACTGGCTCACAGAGCAGAAAGTATATTTCTGCTTACGCTTAAAAAAGGACGCATTTATAGAAATAGAACCAGAAATTTGGCTGCAATTAAGAGATTTGGGTTTAGCACCTGGTCTTTCCTTCTTTTACCAAGGTATTAAATATACGAAATCTCAAGGGTTTGTTAGCTTTAATCTCGCTACTAAATGGAAACGGAAACGTTTTGGAGTTGCGCCGGAAGAGGGCTGGTTTATTCTGACTAATTTAGATGATTTAGATTCGGCTATTAAGGCTTATAAACAACGTTTTGATATTGAGGAAATGTTTAGAGATTTTAAAAGCGGTGGTTATAATTTAGAAGATACTAATGTATCAGGTCAAAGGCTAATTTCCCTAATATTATTAATCTCACTTGCATACACGGCTGCAACTATATCTGGTCAAAAAATTAAACGCATGGGTGTTCAAAAATATGTAGGCAGAATTAAAGAATCTGGGCGGACAGTTCGCCGTCATAGCAGTTTTTATATTGGATTATATGGGTCTAACTGGGTCGATTTCATGGAAAATTCTTATGAATTGGTGGCTGAGTTAATGACACTAGCTCCTAATAAGCGTAAGTATTATCAACAAGGAGAAAGGGCTATGAGGCTTATTTTATCTGCATTCTAGCCCTTTTTGTCCCCCCTCAAGCGTTTGCCCAGTTGACAAAGACTCCTGGTATGGGAAAGGTAACGCAGTTGGTAGTATCGAGATTAGGCGAAATCCGACAATGGCGCATCAAAGATTTTCAGGATTATCTGATTTTCTACCGTATTAGGGATACTACCATTGAGATTCTGAGGGTATTTCATGGAGCAAGAGATTTGGCAGATGTACTTAGCCAGCTAGATGAAGAGTTTTAACCCAAAATCAAATCAGTCAATCTCTGTAATTCCGGTAAGCTTTGTGAGAACATAAGCTAAACCACCGCCCTCCCTAAGCACACCATAGACCTACAATCGCCCCAAAGTTAACAGCCACTTGCCACTGTGCCAAGTAGCTATTCCATAGCGGTTCACCATCAGCAAAGCCAACAGCCTCACCCAATGAGTTAACAAGCTTTTGGTAGAAATGGCCTGCACTTTCTAATATTCAAGTTTAGATATTTAAATATTTAGACATAAGTAAATCGTGGAGAAAGTTTATAATTGGAGTTTAGACTAGGCAACAAGAAATGACTTAGCAACGCTGAGTTGAAAAGAAATAGACTTCAGGGATGAAAATCTACAGTACTAAGCAGATTCTGGTTGTTTTTTACGGGGTCTAGTTGTAGTTTTTTTAACTATGGGGTAACGAATTCTACGTTTGCGTGGTTGATCAGTCTTCCAGCCTGGAGACTTTCCGCGGGGTTTGGGTGGTTGAGCTGGAGTACCAATCGCCGCAAAAACTCCTCCCATAGCTTGAGCGACTCTTCCAGGGGTCAAATTCCCCTGGAACTTCTGCCTTGGCGCTAGCCTCTCCCTTTGGGAGAAGGTAGAGGGTTGTCAGTAACGATATCACGAGCTAACCACAACTCCCAAGTCATCATTGGCACGACTATCGCTCCAACGGTCACATTGCTTGGGGGTAGCTAGTTTCGGAAGTGTCCAGTGTAAACGTTGTTTCAAAAAACGATACCAGTGGTCAACAGTAAAGCGACGCAAGTAGAGTTGCCAAACTTCTTCTAAGGTTGGCATTTCCTCTCCCACCCAAGCCAACCATAAAGGTTTTGATACCCTCAAGTTGCCTTCCGCATCTAGACGCTCAACTTTGATTAAGGACATCGGGCGTGTAGCGGTTTTGCGAAAGTGCAAATTTGACCACAAGCTCACTTTGACTCGTCCGAGTTTGGAATGGTTGACTTCTAAACTTTGAGTAACTTCGCTCCATGTAGATGGATCATTGAGTTTGAATTTATCACCATGCTTCCTGGGTCATCCCTTGCCAGAATATGGTGGTGGTGCGCCCCATAAACAAAGATTTGAACGCAAACGTACCAAAATGTCTGCTTTAATGTTACTCGTCTTCAAAACGAAAGGAGCGCAGCCATACTCACTATCCCAAACCGAAATTGGTCTAGTTGGTAAATTTTCACACACTTGTTGTAGCTGCCAAGCCGCCTTTTGTATCGGGTTTTCCCAACTGGTAATGCGCTCATGTCTCAACGGTAACGCCCAACTGCCCGAATCTTCTGGTATCCAAGCAATCGTACTATACCCCTGACCAACGGTAATTGGTTTGCCTCCCCCCATTGAGACAATACTGTGTTCAATTGTCCTTTCCTGTAGAGTTACCGCATCTGGCCGCGACCAAGCTGTATGATCGCCCGCTAACAACAGACGCTCCTGTGAAGGCATCTGTTTGATGTATAACTGCATCAATTTCTGCCGCTGTGGTCTGCTATCTTGTAACGCTTCATAAATACTTGGCCACTTGCGTCTAACCCTGTTCTGTCACTTTGGGAGAAACCAGTGCCTGAAAGCCTTTCGGAACTTTACTTTTGGGTTTTTGGCTACAAATTTTAGTTTCTATTAAAAAAGAAAGGCTCAAAGCTTGATTAGATAAAAGTTTTAGTGTTTCGCTACGATTATTGTTTTCCGGAAGTGACAGAACAGGGCTAAATACTGGGGATAGCGATAAATCTGCCAAACTGGCTACTCTACGCAAGTAGCTTACGAGAGAATGGGTTAAGCGGAGCACAACCCAACAAAACCTAACCTACATAGCTTTGTGTATTTTGCTGTAACTGAACAGTATTGACATAAAGCCAGCCACTTACTTGTAGCTACTGTAATAGCATAGTGCCCCAGACTAATGTCTTGTGGTGAAATATTGTGCTGAGTTGTCTATGCGTTGACAGAAAGTGGAAAAGCCGGACTCATGTTCAAAATCTACTAAATTTCAACAGTTAAACTATGGTAACCACAACAGCATCAAATTTGGCTCTTGTTGAGAAGCAGACAGCGTGGGCGCTTGGATGGATAATTAATGGCATTGCGAGTGAACTTGTACCGCCGTCTGATGGCGAACCTGGAATATTTCCAAATCCTGCTCAGGATTTGGAAGACTTGCTTGCTCGCCGCATAGATTTTTACCTAGAGGAAAGCTCGAAGCTTTCAGAATTAATTGGGAAATGGAAGCGGGTCTGGGGGCCATTTGTTTATCTGGCTCAGCCTCCGTTCAATAAATATGCAACTAATGCAATTTATGTAGCACAGCAAGGCAATAAATACGTTATTGGTGTTGCTGGTACGAATCCTAAGTCTCTTCAGAACTGGTTGATTGAAGATTTGTACGTTGCAGTACTAGCGGATTGGGCTGACTATGCTGAAGACGAACCTCAATTTCGTCCCAAAATTTCTATGGGAACTAAGATAGGTCTGGACAATCTCTTGAGGCCACATCCAGGCTCGTCTACAACTATCATTGACTTTCTCACAGACCTGTTAAAGGAAATGGGTGAAAACATAGAGATTCTACTAACAGGTGCTAGTCTAGGTGGTGCATTGTCTCCTGTCCTAGCACTTGCTTTGCATGAGAAAAAATCAACATGGGATCCAAATAATCGAGCTAATTTAAAGGTTGTTACATTTGCTGGCCCTACACCAGGCAATTATTATTTTGCAGAACGCTATAGGCTCAAACTTGGCAACACAACAACGCGCATTTGGAATAGTCTCGATATTGTTCCCCATGCCTGGAAACCAGAACTGCTGAATCAAATTCCTAGTCTTTACGAGCCTCAGATCCCCTCTAACCCTCTTATTGAGCGGTTCGTAAAGATAGGTAATTTATTGTCAGTCGGAAGATATTATACCCACCTTGAGCGGCAAACCCCTCCATTACAAGGGACATTGCGCCCTATAGAGCAAACTCCAGAAACAAGTTCTAATCAAGTAGAGCTAAATGTTCAGTCATCAGAGGCTCTTAAATCAGCACTAGCAAAAGAAAATGTATCTGTATCAGATCAAGATATCAACGGACTGCTGCAATTCTTGGCACAAGCTAAACAGCAACATATAGACGCATACTTTGATTTACTAGACTTTCCATCACAGGTCACAGAGCTCATTATAAATGGTGAACAACTTCCGCCCGATTTAAGGCTTCAAGAAGCAGTTCCAGAAGCTATCGAAGGCGTGATTAGTAAACTGTTAGAATACTCTGCAAACTCTGATGTAGATTAGTGACCCTTAAAAAATGTCACGTTGGATCAATTACCCCACAGAAAACTGCCGATGGAAGCAATGTTCTGCGGTGGGCTAAGCAGCAAGCCGATCACTTCAAATGAAAATTTAAGGCGGTGTAGTTAAGCCTTTTGCCCTCCTTGTCTTAAATAACAACTAACTTTTCTTTTAACCGACTTCTGAATTTTTAGGAGTCGTTTTTTTTTCTTGATTTCCCCTTGCAAGCGTTCACAGGTGCGACCTCGCAAGAAAAATGCGAGGAGTAGGCTGCTGAAACCCTTGTTAGCAAGGTTTTGGAACGAGTCAGAAAATCTCATTGCTTACTTTTTGGGGTAAAAGTAGCCAAAGCGCATTTTACCGCCATGCGTCGTCTGTAAACCTGACTGAGGCTAGGTTTTATAAAAAAAACTACCTTTTACCTAAAATTTAGGATTTGGCAGACTAGATCCACTACTTTTAGCCGTACCATTTGAACCCCTCTAATTTTTGTAGCCTGAAATCCTTGTAGCTACGTGACCAAATGCTGTGCCAAATAACTTAGACTTCAATTGGTACAGCCAAAACAAGCTTTTTCTTCGTTTTTTGGTAAAAAGAGCAATTTTCTTTCTGTAGCTCTTTTACAGCAAGGGTTTCAGACTGTACATGGCGGCAAAATGTGTCTTTGCTACTTTTACCCCTTTTTGATTACTGATGAGCTTTAGTACAAGTAAAAATCTAATTAAGGGAGATCCAAGTAATAAAATGTCCAGCCGTATCAATAATATTTTTGGCAAAACCGAGGTATCTAGGCGCTTTCGCCCCGTTCGCGGAGCGTCTCCCCCTGGGAGAAGGGCGAAAGCGACGGCTGGACATTTTATTACTGGGAAGAGCCTAAGATAATATGCCATAGATTTTAATCTATGTAATGCCCTCTCCCTGAAGACCACATCTCTAGATGCTCAAATCCCAAAATTTTTGGGAATACTTAGTTTACGTTTTTACGAGACATAAATAGATACTTTACAACCCAGAATCACTGAGTTCTGCCTCTGTATCCATACTCCCCCCGATTATTACTTTCATCTATTTCATTGGGGGATGTGGACGGCGATGAAGAAGGCATAGGAGCAGGGATGCAGAAGAGATATTTGTACTACTTTTACCCTCTGCTCCTCTACGTAATCCCATACTGAGCTTGCATCCTAGCTGCACAAGCCGCATTTCGTTCTTGTTCATCTTGGCGTTTTTTTCCCTGTCCTTACGTTGTCTTTAGCAATACTCCAATATCTTCTGGGCAAACTCTACATCCCCAGTATTCAGTCGATAATACCTAACCCGTTTCCCGTCTTGCACAGTCCGCCGCGACTCGGTAGACAGTCCCAGATGCTCTAAATATTGGCTTAAAATCCAGATAGGGGATTCGTCAAGCGGTATGGTGAGATTCAAAATACCCTTGATGTGCGGTGCATTGCGTTTTGAGAAATCTGCGATAAGCCTGACGGCATGGCTAACGCTTACCGCTTGAAGAACTGGCTTAATTCCCGTCACCTCAACTCCGGCGAACAAATCCATCAACACTGGTCTCAACCCCAACCGATGACGTATAAGCCAGGATGTAGAATAATTGCCCCAGTCCGTGCAGATTCTTAGCCGTTCTCTCTCGCGCTTATCCCGTTGTGCAACAACATTCGGTGGTGTGACAAATTCCCGCTCCTGATCATCAGTTATGGGTGATCCAGCTTGGGCAAGTATTTCTATTCTACAACGCCCGAAATGATTGTTTGTTTGTTCGCCAAATCATGTAAGCATTGTGTAACATGATAACACATTTGAGGAATGCCCAATGAAAACTCAAGCGCCAAGCCTCTATCGATTCGAGCTAGGTGATTTCGAGATTACGGTACTGAGCGACGGGACAGTACCGCAGGATCTTTACACCCTTCTAACCAATACGAACCCAGGCAAGATCGATAGCCTCCTTCACCGGAACTTCCTTGCAAACCCTGTCGAGACCTCAATTAATGTGTTTGTGATCGATACCAGAGACCACCGCGTGTTGGTAGATACAGGTGCAGGAGAATTGTTTGGATCGAAGCTGGGTGGAAGACTACAGGCATCGCTAAAGGCGGCAGGCTATGCAGCCGACGAAATTGATGTGGTTCTGCTGACTCATATTCATACAGATCACAGTGGTGGTCTGGTCGAAAAGGGACAAATGATGTTTCCAGTTGCCACAGTTTATGTCGGTCAGCCTGATATCGATTTCTGGCTCAATCGGACTAATGCACAAAGAGTACAGCCCCCTAGCAAAAGGTCTTTTGACGGAGCAGTCAAGACGGTTGAACCCTATCTCGCCGCAGGCAAGCTGAAACCGTTTTCTGGTGAGACGATGATTCTACCAGGAATTACAGCACTTCCCACACCTGGACACACGCCCGGACATAGTTGCTACCTCGTTGAAAGTAGAGGCGAGAGTATTAAGTTTTGGGGCGATATTTTGCACGTTGCCTCGGTTCAATTTCCTCTTCCTGAAACCACGATCACTTATGATGTCGATCCCCGTGCCGCAGCAGAACAACGTGCGACGCAGTTCGCCCATGCAGAGAAGTCACGCTGCCTAGTCGCAGGTGCCCATTTGCCCTTCCCAGGAGTGGGGCATATCCGTGCAGAAGATCAGGGTTATGTCTGGGTACCAATAAATTATCGCTGGCGTGAACTTTAAGAGAAATCTAGTAGTCTGCCAAGACTACGCAAGCGTTGTGGTCAACAAGGGAGGCTCTTGAGGCTCTTGAGGCTAGCGTTGCAAACCATCCACTCCACCCAGTTGGGCGCATCTACAAGCAATTGAGCAAATAAGTCTTGGTTTATCTCTTCAAAGGAGAGCATTACGCCCTACCGCTGATCGCTTATTAGTGTATTGAGTAGTTTTTTACTGAATCTATACCCTGTTCTACGTGCGTTTCCGCCCCGCAACTCTTAGAGAGGCTTTGCCAACGCTAACGCGTTCCGATTAAGTTGGGAAACATTTTACTTTTATTTTGGGTATAACCTAATATATTTAAATGTCAACTTTTCTTGAACTTACTAAAGTAAACTTGAAATAAATTCTTGATTACTCTAATACTAAAGATTAAAATTTTATCTTTTAAAAAGTGAGTTGTACAGGGAAAATGATAAAATAAAAGCAGTTATTTACTAGAGAATTAGACCGAATTTACGAGTTAACCTCAAGAGAAAACAACCAGATAGAGCAATTATGATTAGTCTTGATAAAATCAGACGTAAATAGTATTAACTGACTGAAATATTCCTGAAAAACCAACAATTACAATCTAGCAATGTCTAAATCTAAATTAGCCAAAAAACGTAAACAAAGTGAATTTGACAGTCAATTTCAACAATTAACCATAGGGCAATTTTATCGCCAGATGTCCCAAAAATATGGGGTTGGTTGCGTTGTGATTAATTATTTAGCTCACCCGACAACACGTGCTTTATTCAAAGTAGCAAGCTACGCATTGCCAACGAATCATGATTTAACCCCAATGGATAGAATTGTGGTGGCGGGAATTAACCCAGAAGAATTTATTGCGTACCTTCGCTTAACTAGCATTAAAGACAGGTCAGTTTTAGTGGTGACAAATTTAAAAGACCCAATCACCGATGAGGTTGTAAATGTCCATAACAACGATGAGATGACACTTTTTAGGTAATCAATAGCCAAGACAAATCAACCCGACACCAAGGAGGAAGCAAAGGTGTGTTCGTGGTTGGGGGAGCAAGTCAAACCCAACTTTTCACCCCATCCACTCCACCCACTGTGGCGCATCTACAAGCAACTGAGCAAATAAGTCTTGGCTAATTTCCTCAAATTCCAGCATCACGCCCCAACGCTCATTAGTGGTAAGTGTATTTAACAATTCTTTGACCTGCTCAACTCCGTGTTCCAGCCGTTCAATCGCCAGCCGAGCATAATATTTAACTCTATTCCACCATTGATTACTGAGATTATCTTCCCCGTCCATACCCCCCCAATTATTACTTCCATCTTTATTAGTGGGGGGTGTGGACGGGGCATTAATCCCATACTGAGCCTGCATTCTAGCCTGATATGCCTCATTCCGTTCCTGCTCCTCCTGCCGCTTGATTTCCCTCTCCTCCCGCTGCCTTTGGCGGTACTCCAACACCTGTTGAGCGAACACAACATCCTCAGTATTAAGGCTGTAATACCTAACCCGTTTCCCGTCTGACACAGGCCGCCTCGACTGAGTAGATAAACCCAGTTGCTCTAGATACTGACTCAAAATCCACATCGGTGACTCGTCGAGAGGTATAGTCAGGTTGAGTATGCCTTTGATATGAGGTGCATTGCGTTTTGAGAACTGTGCGATCGCTTGAAGAATCGCTTCAGTTCCCGTTACCTCAATTCCGGCCAACAAATCCATTAACACTGGCCTCAACCCCAGCCGGTGACGCATCAACCACGAGGTAGAATAATTGCCCCAGTCAGTGCAGATGGCCAAGCGCTCGCGTTCTGCTCTATCCCTATCGGCCACAACATTGGGGGGTGAAACAAACTCGCGCCCCTGTTCCGAGGTGAAAATCTCTCCCGGCTGTGCAAGTAAGCCTTCGAGTGCGATAATCTTCTTTATCAACCGCCCTCCATCATCCTTTTCAACCAATTCAGGAGTCACAGTCATCCCATAGGTGTCTTGTATACGGAACTTCTCACACTCCAGCACTTCCTCCGGCTTGAGGTAGTCTTGATTTTGTCTACTGTTATAAGTTCTTCTATCGATATCCTTGGCATTGGCAACTTTAATACAATGCTCCCAAGAGAGGACATCACCAGCTGCTTTGAGCCAACGAGCCGCCCCATCATCATTACTATCTCCAGCAGGAATAATCGTATTGCCCATTTCCTCCAGGAGCGATCGCAGATCCGAGCGTAAATTATTGATAGACCAATTGCGTTGTGCTTCGATTTGACAGCTGGTATCCAACATCCAGTCTTTCTCTGCCCCACGCTTACCTGTTTCTTTGTCAATGCGAATCAGAAAAGCAGTCATCTCGTTTTTCTGAAGGATTTTCTCCTTGATACGACGAGCGTTAGTTTCAGCATAACCAAAGGGAGGACGAGGGGCCACCCAAACGTACATGGGAATATTGGGACGAACTCGCCATAATTGCTGGGCGCATTCTGTAGCTGACTGGGATACGGCATGAAACACACCAAAAATAGCATCAAAATGCTCAGTTGAGATATCTACACCTGTTCCGAGACTGGGAGTAACAAGCAGTGCATCGATATCCTTAATCGCAGTGTTAATCTCGCGAATGAAGACGATATTCTCATCACTGCCGCTATTTTCGGAATGGATAGTCCATATTCTTAGCTTTCGGTCTTCTTCGGACTCTGGTATATGCTCATTATCATTTATAGATGTCTTGCCATTCAAAGCGCGTTCTAGTTTCTTGATGAATCGCTTACTATCGCTGACTATCATCAACTTCTTGCCCAATATGAGTTGGACGTGTAATTCTGCAACCAACGCACTGCTGTTGTGACCTTCATACCAGTAAACTTGACGACCACCTGAGCGATACTCATTTTTGATAATGTATGGTTTTTCTCCCTCTGGCCGCATTTTCATAAAAAACTCAATGGTAATATCATCGAGGTGAGCATCTGCTAAGACTACCAGCTTGGCGTTGTAGACGAGATACTCCAACACCTCCAGGATAGCTCCCCGGTGTTCCTTGCAGGTTTTGGACTTGAGCAGGTGAACGAGATACTGGCAGGCTTCATCAATAAACAAGATATCGTATGCCTGTAAATTATTCGCCATTTTATACAATGAGTCTACAGTAATACTCAGTGCTTTAGCTTTTGCCCAGTCACCTGAAGACATCGCCGAATACATGGCAGTTCGTAAGCGATCGCTCAAATTTTTGAGCAGATTAACGCGATGCCCATTGTTCAAAAAGCTCAAGTCTGGATTATCTCTTCTGAGCCGAGACATGATTTCGGTCTTGCCAGTACCCATATCGGAAACTAGACAAACAACTCCAGATTCAGGCAGAGAACGAACTACCTCTGAAAGATAGCGGCTGTTGACTACAATGTTGGGCTTATACTTGTTCAGTCCCCGGAAGCGATGGGTGAAGAAGGTTTTCTGGTACTCGCCGAGAGTTAGAGCATCATCAATCATCGCGGTGACGGCTTTCTCAGCTTTTTTACCGAGAGCTACTACCCAATCGTCAATCCCCTTCTCTGGCCCTGGCAGTACTGCGACTGAACATTGACAAGAAAGCTGTAGGATAACTCTAGCAGTCCGACGTGTGGCTTGGAAAACTTGCTGTTTGGTTTGGGGTTTGCTTTCGTGATCGAATAAGATGATGAACTTGCGCCCCTTTTGAGCCATCGGGACTAAATCAGGGTGGAGTCGTTCCAAGTCTTCTTTGCCGACGCGACCGTTCCAAATTCCAGGAAGTGCGATCGCAACGAAGCCAAGAGTCAGTAAACAGCCACTTTTCTTCTCGCCCTCTGTAAGGATTACAGGAATTTGGGGATGCGCCATTACCCAAGCCCAGAATCCTAATGCTTCACCTTCTTGGGTAATGACGATGTTTTCTGGCATTGGTACATCATAGCGAAGTGATACCAACTTCCAGACGTGTAGGGGTACTCTTAGGTAGGTAACACGATTCGGAGTTTTAGGCGGTGATTCGTATTTGACGTGTTTCTGAGTATAGCTTTGAGTTTCACTATCCCATTCGAGTCGGGGGTTGTCAGGCTTGATACGTCCCCACTCCATCGGTTGCCAGTTGTTATGAGGATCTAGTCCACCTACCCCCCATGCACTGTTGATGTGAGCATATCGTCTCAAGTAGCCATCACGCAGTCGTCCGTCATTGCGTCGGGCGCTTTGGGGTAAGGCATACATTAGGTATTCGTATATTTCATCTCCCTCTATAGAACGGACGTTAAGTGTAGTAATTGTGGGGTCAACGGCGGAACCAATAACCCATTCATGCCAGTGTCTTGGTTCTAACTGACAATTGGGATATTGATCTATATCGATAATGTTTGTTTGATGACGAGTTTTATTGTGCTTAGGTAGTGGAGGTAAGCTGAGATGGTTTGTGAATTGGCGGTAGTGTACTGATACAATCTCTCTTTCAAGATGCTCTATGATTTTTTCATTTGTGCTTGTATCGGGACTATCAGATGTTTTCGGTTTACCGTAGTTGGGGTCTAACTGACGGCGGCGTTTGCTTTCTCCCATGATTTTTGACTCCTTTAAAGCGAGTGAAAATGGAGCGGATTGGTCTGAAGCGGCAGTACAAGAAGCTTGATTGCAAGAAACACAATTGCAGAGGTTTAAGAAGTGGAATTGAACTCCATACATATCCAAACCCCTGCTTGTGTTCTTTTGACCTTCAGGCAATGCAATCAGAGTGAATCGTTGTTACTGTTTGTGATTGCGTTGAAGAATTCAGTTAAGGCTGAATTTAGGATCAATCTTTGCTTTTGAAGAGTTTATAGCTACAAGCTTTTCAAGAGTTGCTATCACTGTGACTTCCACTATGGTTTGATCAGGTGATAGCAGCATTAACAGGTCTATTTCTGGGTCTAGTTTTCGGATTCTATAAGCGAGTTGTTTATTTTTTGCAACAAGCTGCTTGTAATCCTTCCAACCGTCACAGGTGATTACAATAGCTAAACCAGAAATGACCTTGAAAGGGCTTTCTTGCCATACACCAGCAGGTCTTCGTAAAAATCTTGCATCTGATAAAATACTTCGTAGCTTGCCCAACTCAAATGATTTGACAAAATTTCTAATCCACGCCTCTAACTTTTCCATCTCGGTTTGAGCAGTGAGACTAGGATTAGCCAAATTCGGTGCTAATAGACGAGGACGTTTTTCTCTTCCCATATTTGGCTCCTTTTTTCAGGGGTCAATCCCTAGCTATCTAATTGGTATACAAAGCAGGTAAACTGAGGAAAGCACCTAGCAGCAGTAAAAAATTAGTGATAGTAAAGTTGCCTCGCCATCGCCCAGAACGAAAATTCAGTAATATCAAACGAATAGTATTAGAATGTTCACTCATTGAGTGCGTGCATTGTGGGGCAGAATTAGCGCTACGCAGACCAAGACACATGCGTAAAACCATTCAAACAATGGATGGTGCAGTATTTGTGGCAGGCAAGAGTAAAGAATGTACCAATCATAGTTGCACACATTTTGGTAAACATTACTACGCGACTGGCGTGTTAAAATACAGTCTGCCTTACAGTACTTATGGGCTAGACGTGCTGGCATTTATTGGTTGGCAACATGAAAATGAGCATCAACAGTTGGCAGAAATTCGGCGCTTATTAAACCAGCGTGGTGTTGAAATTAACGAAAGCAATGTAGGTAAGCTATACCGTCAATTTCTGGCACTATTGGGTGGAACGATTGCACATACACAGGAGAAATTAGCTGCCACAGCAGTCCATCATGGTGGCTTGATTTGGGCAATAGATGCCTTACAGCCCGAAGGCCACGGAACCTTACTGTATGTATTGTACGAGGTATTAAGCGGTACACCAGTAAGTGGAATTCAGTTACCACAGGCACAGGCACAAAGGTTAATTGAGTGGCTGCAACCATATAAAGAGTTACCGTATAAAGTGCTAGCAACATTGTCAGATGGGGAAAAATCAATCATTGCGGCAATGAATTCAAGTTGGCCAGATGCACCCCATCAACGTTGTCAAGCCCACTTTCTCAGTAATTTAAGTGAAGTGGTGCTGCCATTAGACACAAAGCTCAGACAGCAATTAAAAGCAGATTTAGATGATCTGCCAAAAGTCCCTGAGTACTCAGAAAGAGCCCAACACCCAGGCTCCGAACAGCAGCAAGACAGTCTCCCTTTTTTTCAGGAATCCCCTATTTGTCACGAGACATAGAGTTAATGGCAATCGAATCCCAGATTCGGGCTGCGGTTCGGGATTGTGTCAATCGCACCAGTCGCAAACCTTTTCGCTGGGGCGGTTTAAGCGGCTACCAGCAATTAGAAACTATTGGACAGATACTACGTAGTTTACCATGTCGAGAACTTGATACAGATTATTTGTCTCTCTTGTCAGTATGGATTGACCAAGCCTTAAGTAGCAATCGTTCATTAGCCTCCGACTTAGAAGAAACACACAATTGGTTGCAACGAATTGCAGAATGTTTGCACTATCCTGAACAAACCAGTCCACGCATTGATTGCGCGACCGATGTTACACAAACTGTAAAATTACCTTTAACAAGTTTTCAAGTTCGGCGCGAAATGGAAGAGTTATTACAGCAATTTCAGCCCGACCCTCAACAAAATCCCGCACAGTTTGCCTTGAAGAAAAAGCTACAAAAACTATGGCATAAATACGGTACTGATTTATTGCACTGCTATGACATTCCTGGCTTACCGCCAGATAACTTGAAAATGGAAGCTATGTTTAGCCTTTTGCGTCGCAATCAACGGCGAATTAGTGGGCGCAAATCAACTGCCGAATTACGTGATTTTGGGCAATATCAAGTTCTTTTCTTCGCCGAAAGTGAACAAATGTTGCTGACACAAATTCGGGAAGTGCCTGTAGCGGAATACAACACTCAACGTCGCAGATTAGCAATGGATGAAGCACCCCGTCAACAAAAACATCGCCTTCATCGTCATCCAGTTACCACAATACAAGCTTTAGTCGATCAACATACGGAACTTCTGACTGTGCTTGAGTCTCAAGCCCTGAAATACCAATTAGATAGCTAGGGGGGTCAATTTACTGGTGAATGAATAGACTTTTTTTGAAGCTCCTACCAAATCGATGGTTTGGTAATGTTTTGTTCGTAGCGACTCAAAAACTGATCACAATCCTAATTTCTCACTTCTCGCTAGTAGTACAAGTGAACTAAGCGATGTCATTATACATGATTTAGGAATCAGGATTATTTACCCCCAGTGTGTGGCCGAAAGGTAAGATTAATCCGAGTGCCAACCACTTTGTTCGTCTTGGGAACCTGATGCAGATGTGTGGACTGACAGCCTGGGTGCATCACAAGTAGACTCCCGTGTTCTAACCAGAAGTCCGTTGGTCTGCCACCGATAGGTTTGATTTGGAATTTGCGACACGACCCCAGGCTGATTGATGCAATCGCCGGCTCCAATCCCATTGATACTTCATTGTCAGCGTGCCAGCCGATTGAGTCTTGTCCGCTACGGTACTGATTGCCAATGACGATGCGGAAGTTGTAGCCAGTTAACGCAGTGATAGAGTCCCGTAACTCTTGCAGTTTTTCTGTCCAAGGGAGTGGTCGTAAAAACACACTATTGGAGTAAAGATAGTTGCAGCCCATATCGCCGTAGATACATTCCAGACGGGGAACAGGTAGAGTTTTACCAACCATCCTGATGTAATTCTGCTGCCACTCCAGTTTCAAACAGTGTTGGTAAAGTTCATTCGCTTGTTCAACTCCCAAGAAATCGGGATAGTAGGTGACAGGTAATACTAGGGCTGCTTGGGGAAATAAATCGAGTTGTTGCATGGTAATTATCTCCAACTAAAGAACGTGTGTCTTTCACTTCATCACTATGAGTTTTGGTTGATGGAAAATACTTCATGTTTGCTCGGATATCTGTTCCCAAAACTGGATAACAAAATCTTGAGCTTGCTGTAACACTTGAGGTAGTAAAAATAACGGGACTTCCCAAGCTGCAATCACGCTACCGGCGAAACATTCTGCTAATTCAATCCGAATACATTCTGGTAGACGGCTTTCTAGAAACTTAAGTGTATGGTCTTGATTTTCTGGTAAATGAACAAAGAAAAAATCGTCATACATCAGAAAAGCCTCAAGACCATATTTATCTGCTAAAACCTTTCGTAGACTGTTCATAATTTTGACGAATTATTGAGAGATGACTTTTACTATTTCAGGCAACCAACGCAGCTGAAAGACAGTCTGGTTTGAAGGTCTAGCAACAGTCGGAACCATTCGCCCCCACCGCTTACCAGTTTCAGTGGGGCGATAGGGGATTTTCTTGTCATCAGTTCTGTACTGTAAGCCAGCGTTAGTCAGCCAGTTATTTACGGCTCTTGCTGAAAGCCCAACTACTTCGCCAATGTCTGTTGGTCTGAGATAGGCATCATCGCTAATATTGGTGCAAGCGATCGCTGTCTTTAGTTCATCAGCAGCAGGCTTAAGAGCCGGGTTGACAGCAGTGGCGGCGTTGACTGCAAGCTGGGCGGTGAGGGCTTTGTCTAATCCGGCAAAGTCACCTAAGAGTAAAGCTAATTGTGCAGCTTCTTGAGATGGGGCTAATGTGTGTGGTGCTTCATGTGATTGAGGTGCTGGTTTTTGCTCAACTTCATCTGTTAGCATGACCTTCATCAAGGTTCTGTTTGCCCAGATGCGGAATTCAACAGATACCCAGCGAGCTAAATCAATGGCGATTTCTGGGTGAATCCAAGTCCCTTGTTCTTTTCCATACGCTTCGATTTCAACAATTAAAGACGATATGAGGATCTTCATATCGTTAGAAAGTGCTTGCAAATACTGCTTTGTAGACTTGAGCTTGATGTAATCGGCTAAAAATTTCCCGTTAGCCTTGCACATTTGAGTGCCATTCACGTAGCCCTTGGGAATACTGTATTTACCTAGCACTCCCTCTTGGGGCATTTGATTAATTTCGGAGTCTTGCCAAAAATGTGTCAACATAAATTTTGTTCTTCTGCTTATTGTTCAAACAGTTAATTCTTGAAAGCACATCAAAAAAGCACTCGCACCAAATCTTTCTGGGCTACAAAAGCCAGCCGTTCGTCCAGGCTGGTGGTTTCATCCAGAGCAGGGGGCATCCACTCGACTTCATAAAACCAAGACCTGTTGAGCAGTTGAATCCCCAGAATTAGCCGCTGCTTTGTCCGCTGGTCATCACAAAGAAGCATGATGCGATCGCCGAGAATGAAAGCAGGTTTTTCTATAGCAGCCAGTTGCATTTCACCAGTGCCGATGATTTCGTGTTCAGTGGTGTGGATGATGTCACCCGTGCAGGCAATTGCATAAATCCAGCGGTCTTGTTTCCACTTCACCCCGCAGCAGTAGCCGAATGTCCTTGTAGTTCCGATGTAAACTCGTTCGAGCAGATTGACTTCAAGTTGTGGAATGCGATCACCGTCAGGTGTGCCGAAGGTATCACTCCAAGGTGGCGAGATATACCAGCACAGATACAGTGAATTGATTTGGTCAATCATGATGCACGTCTCCCCAACAAGTAGTTAATGGCTTCTGGGTCGATTTCGGCAATGCGCTTCTTTAGATGTTGTGGTGGATTATCAAAAAACCGTTTCAGATGCCATTTGCGAATCTGGTAATATCTAACAGAATGCCTGCCAGTAGAAAGCCAACCACGACGCACCCAGCCAGAAACTGTAGTACGGTGAACACAAAGGATACGAGAAATTTCAGCAGCACTATAGTTATCAAGAAAGGGACGTGTGGAGTAACCCAAACTCCAAAGCTTGGTAGAAATAGCATCGGGAGTGCGGAAATAGCCATGTCTCTTGAGAATTGAGGCAATTTGTTTGGGGGTATAAAGTTCAGCTTTTGCTTCAAGGATTGTGAGTTCTGCTTCAGTCCACTTTATAGTTTTGATAATCATATATAACTCTCCAAAAATTATGCAGAGATAGAATCATTGGGAAAACAGCTTTTAACAATTCGGGCGCTAATGGATTGAAACTCTACTTGAAAAATATTCAAATCAGCCAACATTTCTCTACTGTTATATAAGTCAGTGATGTATTGTCTAATGGCAGATTCATCAAGCCCATCAGGAATATCGATGTGTGCTTCACTAGTAATCTTTTCAACAACTGCAACGATGACTTTCATTTTGGTAATTCCTATGTGATTAATAAAGTGTTATAGAAGTCAGAGATTATAGTTATTGCTGACTCCTATATTCAGAAACGTGTTATATTGCTCCAGCTTTTACTGTTTGCAACTTTTGCATCCACGTCTTAACTGCGGTTAACTCATCAGCTCCTTGTGCTACTGCATCAACAACAAGATTTTGATACGAAGATTGGGCATAATTAGGATGCTCACATTTGTCCGATGACCAAGCTAAACACATGGTTTTGATGAGTTCATCACTCTTTTCTTCAGGTAATAAACTAGGACGATCAACGTCTTGAAACTGCAACCACTCTTTAACTAAATCAACTGGATAATCCAGCAATATACGAATGTTTCGTACTCGCAAATCCTGTGGATGGATTGCTTGAGGAACTACACTAAGTTTCGGTGTTGGTGGAATAGTTGAGGATGTGCCACCTAAGAGAAATTGGATATCATGAATAATGCTTGCCCAATCGATATCTTTACTCCACTCTCTCTTAATTCTGGTTTTTGTTGCAGCATCATAAAGATTGCAGAAAACTGTATTCTTCTCTCCAGCAGTAGCAGCAATAATTAATGGTTTCTCAAAATTCTGAATACATGATGCAGCCAGAAGAAAGCTTTTGGCAAAGTTAGTCTCTACCGAAGTTCTGATAACATAAAGTTCATCGGCGCTGACAACAATCTCAAGTTTGATATTATCCTTGCCTTGAAATTCTTTAGTTATCAATCGCAACTCTGACAAATACCCAGCCAATGCACGTTGAGAAACTGGTATTTTCTTATCTTGATTAATATCAAACTTGTACCAAACGTAAGATTCCCCATTTACTTCTCCCTGATTGACGTACAAGTAAACTGGTTCAGGTGGATTGCAAAGACCTAGTTGAATTTCAGTAGTCATCTTTTTCTTTAGTGTGTAATTGGTTAAGAAGGGAGTATTAACTCTGTATGTAGTAATCACTTGAATGAGCGCTGTTATTCGAGTAATTACTTTTGTACTAATCCAGAATCTTGTTATGTATGCAATTACCTTCTAGCTCGGACTTGAGGTAAGACAGTGCTGCTTGAGCATCCCCTATAGTTAAATTAGGGTGATAGTTGAGTGCTTTGAAATCAGGGTGTATTGCAATCTCGTTCAGAATAAATTTTGCAGCATCAACTAGCGTATGTAGAGGAGGATGAGGCATTTTCAATTGCTCCTATTTGTTAAAATTCTTCAGCAATCTCTAGCAAAAAGCCGTATCCAGTGTTCTGCACTTGGACTAGTTTCTTATCGAGTAGATATTGGATGATAGTTTCCGAAAACTGAATGCGATGTAATGGAGCAGAACCACCAGAACGGCGGAGCGAACGCAACAGTCTAGCTGAAGTACGTTCCACATAATTATCAACAACTTTAGCCATTAGTGAACCCTCCAGTGACTATTGATAACTGTTGTTGTAGGATGGATATTTGACGTTGGTAGAAGTCAATCTCTGCTGTGATTTGTGTGAACAATTCCTGTGGAGAGAGCGGCTGAATTTGACTCTCTTGTAAGTAAGATATTTCGTCAGAGTTGTGATTAGGCATCATGGCATAACGCCAACCGAAACAATTACCAATTCGCAGTTCGCAAGTCGCAATTATCTTTAACTGCGAATTGCGAATTGTGAGTTGCGAATTGCCCTGCTGTGTCCGCTGTTCCAAAGCAAAGCGAGGGTAGTCCCAGTGTCGGGGAATGGATATTGTGGGTTGCATTGTTGTGAGTGGTGAATGAAGGGATGAAGAGGCAGAGGTGCAGAGGAGCGGAGGAGCAGAGGAGAGATGTTGTACAGATTCTTTCCCCTCTGCCCCCCTGCACCCTTGCCCCTCTGCCTCTTCTAGGCTGCTACAGGCTCATACTCCCGTAGCCGTTGCCAGTCTTGGGGGGTCAATTGCTCAAAGGGTAAATCTAGCAGCTGCTCACAGTCAGCCATTTCTGCATCAGTTAAGTCCTCCACCATCGACAGCCACCACACGGCATCTAACGCGGAGTCACAGGGGATGCGCTGTTGGGTTTCGTCTGCTGCTCGTGTGAACCACCAGCCGCCGTTAGTCTGCCCGGCTTCGCCCAGTTTTACGTCGTTGTGGTATATGCCGTCATCAAGGATTTCAAAGCCGAATTTTTCACATTCGGTGCAAATCTGCGCCATTACCTCGTTACCAGTCGTGTAAAGTTCCTCTGGTAACTGCTCCTGTACTGGTAATGTGCCTTGGTAGTACTGCTGCTTGATGTATTCGTAGCAGAGCGCAGGTGTAACGTCTCGGAAAATCTCTTGCCTGTTAATCATTACCCGCCAGTATAAATCTTCGTAGTTGTCGTGGTCGAAGCTGATACTGGCTACCAGATAACTATCAGTATGATAATCACCAATATGTACTTCTTGGTCGTAATAGGAGATTTCTAAAAATGTCAGTTCTTGTCCTTGTGGGATTGGTAGTGTGTTGAGTGTGCCTTGTTTATGATGCCAAGTTATGAAGCGATGGCATCTTGCCCAAGTGTTAGCACGGAATTTCTCTACACCATTTACCATGACTACCCAGCGTTGCGTTAAGTGGCTATCGTCATGGCTGATGCTGGCTATCAGTTGACTACCAGCGTAATATTCGTGATGGTCAAAGGAGATTTCAACGGGGGTGAGTGCTTCGGGTGCAACGGCTTGGGCTTGAGCAGTGATGTAGTTGTCGAGTTCGGTTTGGGCTGTGGTTTGTTCGTCAGTGACTTTCTGAGTCTGAGCGGACTGATGGGCGATGATTGCGTCTACCCAAGTCTCAGCCGCTCTTTTGTCCCCTGCTGGGGTTACGCCGAGTTCTGCGGCAATTCTTTTGAGGTGCGGGATGGTATAGCGCGAGAGGGCTTGCTGGGTGTATTTGGGATAAGTCATAATGAAATCTCCTGTTTTAGGAACAGAGGGCGATCATTTCCAATTTGCGAGAGAGGGGTGATCGCCTTTTGCTATCTATAAATATAGCAGGCTCGCTATATTTATGTCAAGCTTGCATCTTATTTGTTTTCCTTGCTATATTAAGATGAATCACTTTAAGTAAAAAGCGATCTAGCTATAAAAGCGTTAGTGGAGGAAACTATGAGAGTAAGAAAAAGAAAAAAAGACTCTCAAAAGATGATTCGTTGGCGGCTCAGAATATTAATGGCAGAGAAGAAAATCAGCAACAAAGAACTTGCTGAACTTTCAGGTATACATCCAACGTCCATTTCAAAACTGAAAAACGCTGATGAGATTGAGCAGATTAGCGGTAGAGTTTTGAATAATTTGTGTAACGGCTTAACTAAGGCCTATCACGCAAAAGGGGATGAGCGGATCATTACACCTGGAGATTTGTTTGACTACACTTACGATGGCGATGGTGATCCAGGATATGCTGATATTCAATCAGTGACTACAGAAAAACCCAAAAATGGGCATTCACCTAATGCGGGTAAATCAGACAACACTACTGCTCAGGTATTCTGGTTATTACCTAATAAGGAGGCATCATGAATGCTTTTATTTTTACAAAAATTAACTTAGCTGTTTGGCAATCGCAACTATCCACAACACTCAAAATTTATTAGCCATTAACTCTAAGCAAATACCATTAAACCGTAAGAGGTGGAATCATGAGCAAACCACCTTCTAAACGTGAAAAAGCCACCTCAGCCGCATCTAGTGACAACACGCCACCTGCTAGTTCTGCGGAGGATATTTTGGAGCCAGAAGACCCTGCTACAGCAACAATTACCGTTACTGCTGTTGAAGTTCCCGAATTAACCGAGCAGGAAGTTAGCGATCGCCTTCATTTGGAACGCAAGGTAGAACGGGCGTTTTTTGAGGCGGGAAAGGCATTAGCGGAATTGCGCGATCGCAAACTGTACCGTTCAACTCACAAAACCTTTGAAGAATATTGCAAGCAAAGGTTTGGTTACACGCGGATAGCAGCCAGCTACAAGATTGCCGCAGCGACAGTCATGGACAATTTGTTAACCAATGGTTTACAAAAAGAGGAAATAGCTACGGGTGAATTACAGACTCCAAAAATGTTAACCAATGGTTTACAAATTCTGCCGAATAATGAACGTCAAGTGCGCCCTTTGGTTTCTTTAGAGCCGGAAGTACAAAGAGAAGCTTGGCAGAAGGCAGTTGAGGTTGCCGGTGGTAAAGTCCCAAGTGGTAGGATTGTGAAGGATGTGGTGCAGCGCATTATTGAGCGAACCAGAATACCAAACACCTATCAGCTAGGCGAAGTCTGTCAAATTCTTGCAAAGGACAACCCGAAACTCCGAGGTAAGGGCGGTTGTTGGGGCATTGTCAACCACGTTGGAGAATTCAGTTGTACTGTCAAAACCTGGGATGGCGAGTACACAGTTGGGTTGCAGTACCTGAAGTCCTACAACTACCTAGCCCACGAATGTCAGCAGATGCAGGTGATTTGCGATCGCATCAGTCGAGTGTATTCAGACTTACTGGAGGAGACAGTCAAAAATCTGTTGCAGTCGTTGGGGAAATTGAATCGGCCTTATTTAACGGCTGTTGAAAAGAAATTGCTCAGTGTTCTGGAGTTGGAATACGGAGAAAAATGATAACGTGCTAATACTGCTGTAACGCCGCATACCTTTTAAGCCATCGCACATATTGAGAATTAAAGAGAAAAATGATAACGTGCTAATACTGCTGTAACGCTAAATATCTGATGAGGAATTTGGGAGTACCAGCTCTTAAGTTTCTAAAAATGCCACTCAGCTTTAACTAAGATTTAGGAGTGTCTCAGTCTAGTTGCTTGTTATACCTATATCATTATAATCAAGTTAATAACCTGGTAAAAGTAATATTTTATCTGCTAATGCGCGGATGGGTAGGTGTTGAAAATCAGTTTCTGTTAACTGAGGCTGAAATCTTTGCAGGATGAGACTTTTGACAAATCCATCGACTAAAGTACCCGCGCATTTGATCTAGAGAGGGTTTTAGCCATTTGCTTAGTACCAAGTTAGAGTTTTGTATGCTACAATTAGTCCATCCGCGCAACAGAACCTTGAAAACGAAATATAGAGCGTGTTATAGGCTCCTGCGATTGCAATTTCATCTACACCCTATTAGGGATTGAAACAATAAAATCAATTGCCCCAGTAACTATCGAACCAAGATTGCAATTTCATCTACACCCTATTAGGGATTGAAACAAGCGACAGTAGATTGTCTTTTGAACTTTCTTCTATTGCAATTTCATCTACACCCTATTAGGGATTGAAACCATAGCTTTCCACAATCTCCAAAGATATTTCGTAAATTGCAATTTCATCTACACCCTATTAGGGATTGAAACGGATTCCAACTCGTTGCTCTCCTCCCCCAATGTATTGCAATTTCATCTACACCCTATTAGGGATTGAAACCAAAACTTGGGGGAGCTAATTGATATATTCTTTGCATTGCAATTTCATCTACACCCTATTAGGGATTGAAACTTAGCAGAACACATTTAACCGATCGCCCTCTAACCAATTGCAATTTCATCTACACCCTATTAGGGATTGAAACATGGATGAGATTGATTCTTTGATTGCGATCGCAAATATTGCAATTTCATCTACACCCTATTAGGGATTGAAACATTAGCAAAAAACTATCTAAATGATACGAATCAATATTGCAATTTCATCTACACCCCTAGCTATCTAATTGGTATACAAAGCAGGTAAACTGAGGAAAGCACCTAGCAGCAGTAAAAAATTAGTGATAGTAAAGTTGCCTCGCCATCGCCCAGAACGAAAATTCAGTAATATCAAACGAATAGTATTAGAATGTTCACTCATTGAGTGCGTGCATTGTGGGGCAGAATTAGCGCTACGCAGACCAAGACACATGCGTAAAACCATTCAAACAATGGATGGTGCAGTATTTGTGGCAGGCAAGAGTAAAGAATGTACCAATCATAGTTGCACACATTTTGGTAAACATTACTACGCGACTGGCGTGTTAAAATACAGTCTGCCTTACAGTACTTATGGGCTAGACGTGCTGGCATTTATTGGTTGGCAACATGAAAATGAGCATCAACAGTTGGCAGAAATTCGGCGCTTATTAAACCAGCGTGGTGTTGAAATTAACGAAAGCAATGTAGGTAAGCTATACCGTCAATTTCTGGCACTATTGGGTGGAACGATTGCACATACACAGGAGAAATTAGCTGCCACAGCAGTCCATCATGGTGGCTTGATTTGGGCAATAGATGCCTTACAGCCCGAAGGCCACGGAACCTTACTGTATGTATTGTACGAGGTATTAAGCGGTACACCAGTAAGTGGAATTCAGTTACCACAGGCACAGGCACAAAGGTTAATTGAGTGGCTGCAACCATATAAAGAGTTACCGTATAAAGTGCTAGCAACATTGTCAGATGGGGAAAAATCAATCATTGCGGCAATGAATTCAAGTTGGCCAGATGCACCCCATCAACGTTGTCAAGCCCACTTTCTCAGTAATTTAAGTGAAGTGGTGCTGCCATTAGACACAAAGCTCAGACAGCAATTAAAAGCAGATTTAGATGATCTGCCAAAAGTCCCTGAGTACTCAGAAAGAGCCCAACACCCAGGCTCCGAACAGCAGCAAGACAGTCTCCCTTTTTTTCAGGAATCCCCTATTTGTCACGAGACATAGAGTTAATGGCAATCGAATCCCAGATTCGGGCTGCGGTTCGGGATTGTGTCAATCGCACCAGTCGCAAACCTTTTCGCTGGGGCGGTTTAAGCGGCTACCAGCAATTAGAAACTATTGGACAGATACTACGTAGTTTACCATGTCGAGAACTTGATACAGATTATTTGTCTCTCTTGTCAGTATGGATTGACCAAGCCTTAAGTAGCAATCGTTCATTAGCCTCCGACTTAGAAGAAACACACAATTGGTTGCAACGAATTGCAGAATGTTTGCACTATCCTGAACAAACCAGTCCACGCATTGATTGCGCGACCGATGTTACACAAACTGTAAAATTACCTTTAACAAGTTTTCAAGTTCGGCGCGAAATGGAAGAGTTATTACAGCAATTTCAGCCCGACCCTCAACAAAATCCCGCACAGTTTGCCTTGAAGAAAAAGCTACAAAAACTATGGCATAAATACGGTACTGATTTATTGCACTGCTATGACATTCCTGGCTTACCGCCAGATAACTTGAAAATGGAAGCTATGTTTAGCCTTTTGCGTCGCAATCAACGGCGAATTAGTGGGCGCAAATCAACTGCCGAATTACGTGATTTTGGGCAATATCAAGTTCTTTTCTTCGCCGAAAGTGAACAAATGTTGCTGACACAAATTCGGGAAGTGCCTGTAGCGGAATACAACACTCAACGTCGCAGATTAGCAATGGATGAAGCACCCCGTCAACAAAAACATCGCCTTCATCGTCATCCAGTTACCACAATACAAGCTTTAGTCGATCAACATACGGAACTTCTGACTGTGCTTGAGTCTCAAGCCCTGAAATACCAATTAGATAGCTAGGGATCTACACCCTATTAGGGATTGAAACAGCACAATCTAGACAACAATATCCAGGATAAACAGGATTGCAATTTCATCTACACCCTATTAGGGATTGAAACAGTATGTTTGCTTTGCCTAATCTTAGTTCGATAAATTGCAATTTCATCTACACCCTATTAGGGATTGAAACTAACCTGAAACTGGCTAAACGTTCAGGCTCGCATTGCCATTTCAGCTTTTAAACAGCAGTTTTGAATCTCCCACTAATTGATTCTGACGCATTGGCGGAACATCTCCGGCTTTGAGGAGTGAATTATGATGAATATATTTTTCTTTAACTCCTAGTCTCACCATCATACAACTCACATAAAGTAAATAGTTTTTGTTTTAAGCGAGCGCGCAAACTCTCTGGTGATACAATTACGCAATCTTCCCAATAACGTGCAACTTCTCGAATCAGCCAAAACTCGTTTACAACCCGTCGCACAACTTGCCGCACATTTCCAAGAACTTCGTCTTCTAAGTCATCTTCTCTGCGTTGATAGGATTTTACCATCCATCCCCGAAAGTGTAAGTACACTTTTATAGAATCTAATCCCTCTCGCCATTCACCGTTTGCAGGCACAATTGAGCGAATTCGATCAAAGACCAAATTGCGGTTGTGCCAAAGTTCAGGTAGGTCAGGAATCAAATTTTCTACATCCTCTGTTTCTTCACACCAAATCATTAAATAAAAGCGTTTCTCAAAGAAGCGTGGTTCTGCATAACGTACTGTGTACTGTAGTTCTTGCCCTTGGGAGTTTTCATAGAGCAGGTAGAAAGGCTGGCGATTTAAGCGATATTCATCTATTTGGCTTCGCCATGCTTGTATGAGTTTACTTGCTTGCTTGAGTAAGAACTGACGCATTGCAGCATCTAAATTTCCTCGCTCTAGTAAGAGTGTAATTATAGTCTGTGCTTCACCAATAAGACCTGTATCATTAAGGGCTTTGATAGCTTGCTGCAAAGCATTAACCTGGTTCGAGTCAAAGATAAATGGCTTTCCGACCTCTAGGGATTGTTCAGCGATCGCCACTATTAAGCCGGAGACACTGGGGTCTTTACCCCAGGTGATATTGAGGCTGCGGGCTATATTTTCTAGCTTTTCCTTGGCTCCAAATGGGATTGACAGTGTAATCGTATCTTTTTTTCTAGGCATTAGTTAAATGTACTTGCACTTTTAAATTAGTTGTGCCATAGTCATAAATGTAATTATAAATAGTTTGAATGTAAAAAGTGTAGTGATATAACCTGAATCTGTAAGGGTATATTAGTATAAACACTCATCTCAAAAGTTGGCTTGGCAATCTAGACTCGGTTTTGGATCGAAACAACTGTATATGATCAAGTGCAATAGGCTTTTAAATCGTCCTCCTAAAACTTTGGAGGAGCATTATTTTACGAAAATTCGCCCTCAGCTTTACGAAAATCATGCACACCATCATCAGTATGGTGTTAGGAAAGGAACAACTCTTGCAGAACATCTTGACTCTGCTTGTCAGTTCATTTTGACAGTTAGCCGAATAGCACGAGTAGCTGAAGATAAGCGGCCTCTATTACTAGCTGCAACGGCTGTTCATGACCTAAATAAATTAGATACTCAAGAACGAAAAGTAAAAACTTTAGCTAGGGATAAGGATTTTTTAAAACAGCAGTTGGAAAAAGCTTGTGTACTGTGTTTTGTAGTCACAGAAGATGACTTTGAAATAGTTAGAAAGTTAATTGAACGTCATTCAGGCCACAACGTCAGTGATGGAACAAGGTTTTTACCAGAAGATCCGAATATTGAACGATGGGCAGCAATGCTGACTGCTGCGGACTTGTTTGATTTAGGAATTCCTGATGAAAAACGCTTTCGGAAATTAGAAACAGAATTAACTGTTGCTTTTGATAGAAGTTGTAAACTTTTTAGGGTTAGACTATCTGAAGATAAAGGCTATATTACAGCCCTATTGCTGGGTGCTTGCGAAGAGGTTTTACAAAAGTATGGGTTAAATCCTTTAGCAATTTTCCCTGATGGCGAACTTTTTGAAGGGGAAGCTTTAGCAAATGTAGATTTGACAAAAGAAATAGCTGCTGTTTGGCAAAGTAAAATTGACCAAGTTTTTGGGAATAATATCGAAAGACTTGTAAGAGCTACCAACAATGGTATTAAGATTAATCATCAAGCCATTGAACAAAATATTGAAGAAGTATTAGTAAATGTTCTAGCTCTGTTAGAAAAGAAAAAAGCTGCTTATAAATCAGATAAGGTTGCTAAAGATGTAACTAAATGGGGAAATAATGCTGGTGAAGATGCACTAAAGAAAGCGGCTGGACTTGGGTTACTAGCTGTAAGCAATGGAGAAGAGTTTGCCATATCTGAGGGGTTAAAGGCGGCTTACATCAGTTATAGAAAAGCAGAATTAAGTCCTAAAGAAATTTGGGATAAAATTGCTGTTCATACGGGAATATCCGAACAACAAAGGACTGCTCTTGAAGCCTTTGAAGGTCTATATGGGCGACCTTTATTTGCTGCTAAAGCTGCTGTTAAAGGAATTGAGGGCATTAAAGAAGCTCTACAAGAATCTTTCCAACTAAGAAAGGAAAGTACACACATATCTGAAGAAACAGAAGTATCTGAAGAAATGATTGCAGCCGTTAGCCGAATGGTAAATTTACCTTTTGCTATTCGGTTAAATGGAGCTAATGATTTAAATGCTTATGTAGAAGCAAATCCCAGACAAAGATGCTCTTTAGGTTTTACTTCTACTGATATAGATGAGCTAATTTCAGATAATATGCCTCCTGGTACAAAAGTACAAGCTTTTTCTAACCGCTTACCGGGTGGTATCAGTGCTGATCCTAAAAGACAAGCAGATTCAATTGCAGCTTTAGCTTACCAATTAATGGCAGTCGGGGCAAACTTTCCTGCTGTTAAAAAACAATACCCGCTATATTTGCACTTAGCATTACCTAAAGGTTCTGCTCCAGAACTGTTGAGAATTTGGCGTGAACTTTTAAAACAACTTGCAGCGACAAATGCTGAAGGTGGTACTGTCACTATTGATGAATTGAAATTATATAGAGATAATCAGCTTGAATTTAAAGCTAACAAAGTAGTTGGTTTGGCATTACCAAAGCGTCCTGATTTTGTTCATACATCTGTCATTAACCCTTTACTTTGGGGAGATGTTAATAATTCTTTAGCTTTACTAAAATCACTGAGGCTTGCTTTAGAAATTTCCTTGTCTTTAGATATTGGTTTTCCTTTTACCTTGAGTAGCAATCTAGAGGTGGAGTTATCTAGTGACGTTTACGGACGAATAGAGGGAATTCCTTCTGCACTGCAAACTTTATTAGGAAATGGACAATATCAGCAACGCCAAGATGCAGAAAAAATTCTTGAGCGACTACGTTGCATTGGCAAACTTGCAACATCTGTTGCAAGTATTCAGAAAGCTGATGATTGTTTGTATGATTTGGCTCGTGCTTGTGTCAGACCAATTGAACTTTATTATGTCTTGCTACGTTGGACTCTGCGAGAACAAGACGAACCAAATTTGAGTGTTATTTGGAGTCGCATTTGTGAACCGTTAAATACTTTACTGGAGAGCTTTATGCCGGATGAAAACTCACTCTTAACTAAATATCTTAAAGAAGCTGCTCAAGTTGCAGCACAAGCAAACCTTAAAGGAAGTTCTTTCAAACGTACATCTTTAGCAGAACCATTTACTGCTTTTACTTCAGCAGTTCGTTCACATAAATCTTACATGGATTTGGAGTTTATGTTTGCTGCCTTAGCTCAAAAATATCATAATCGCCTAGATCGTATCCGTGAATATCGCGTAGGTGCAACAAAATATGAACAAGTTAAGGAATATTACGAAGTTTTGAAAAAACTTTATCAAGAAGTTTACCAAGGTCGTCCTGAGAAACTTCTGTCTGACCAAAGAAATCTTGAGGCAGCATATTTATTTTTTTGGCAAGAAGCATATCAACAACTACCAAAAAATAAATCTGAAGATGATTCTGAAGATTAATAAATCAAATCTCACACAAAAGTAATTCATTAGGAGATAATTATGTCACTTGAAAAACTTAACAAAGTTATTGCTGATGGTTACGAAAACTTCCCTAAAGGTAGGTTTATTTCTTTAGTAGTTTTGAGAACAACTCATTCTGAAACAATCTTTCGTACGGAAGGTTCTGGTGAACCAATGTCTAGCGAGTTTGTACAAGCTGGATTAACTAATGAAACTATTATTCCTCGGTTAGTGATGACGAAGCGCAAACAAATAGCACCAGAACGTAGATACGGACGCGAATTTTTACGATCACATAATCTTCTATACACCAAAACAGTTAAGGAACAGGGAGAGATTATCTGTTCATTGAACACAAATAAGCCTTGCGAAATGTGTATAGATTGTTTCCTCTACGGTTTTGCTGCTGGTGGTGGTGGCGCACAGAAAAGTCGCATTTGGACTGAAGATGCTTTTAGTGTTTTACCTGCTAACGATATTTTAGGCATTCGGACAATAAACGCAATATATGAAAATGGTACGATGCGTTTAAAAAGAGCAGAAGATACAAAGGCATCACAATCTCTTGTACCAGATGGCGAATACATCAAACCAGGAGTTCATTTTTTAGATGTAGTAACTCTGAAAGATGTAACTGCGGATGAACTGCGTTATGTCATTGGAAATATTCTTTTTACCAGTCGTTATGGTGCTGTTTCCAGTCGTGTAGGAAGAATGGAAAATCAAATATTAGGTATTTTTGGCAGTATTACAGAATTGCCTAGTTCTTTGGAACTTGTACAAGCAACCTATGATGCGTTAGGTGATGAACCAGTAGAACATCCTTTAAATATTAATCGAGTCATTAGAATCAGCAAACAAGTAATTACACATTGGGAAAACAGAAGAGGAGTTTCTGTGCAACTATCTGACGAAGAATTAACAAATTTAATTACTGATGTAGAAACCCAATGGTCAGAAGATCAACGTGATACTTTTCTAAAACGATTAAGCCAATCTTATGAACCTTTCCGTCAGGTTACACCTGAGAAAAATACGGAGAAAAGCAAAGGCAAAGGTAAAGGCAAGAATACACCAGTTGAAGTAGAGATTTAGGTTATGTCAACAATTCCTTTTCAGCAGGCAAAACTTGTTGAATTATACTGTCTTGAACCAGTGTTTTTTGCCTCTAGGGAGTTGTCTGATACCTATTACACTGAGGGGGTAATTGGGAATTATGCTCTTACCTATGCTTTAGGTAGAGTAAATTCCCCCTATCGCCTCCAAGGTCAGGCTACCGGACGACCAACCTACAAAGAAGATTTACAACCCATAGCGCAGGATTTTTATATCTTACCAGCTTCACCAGTAGGTAGTGTGACATTCAGATTTGAACGTTTCAATGCTCTTTCTGATTCTTACTGGTATGCAATGACTAATAACCGTGTTGCTACGGCGCGGGAAGATTTACCATTACAACGCCAAGGGAAAAAACCAAGTTCATTTAGACCGAGTAATTTTCCGCAAACTGGAAGACTACGGATGATTGAACGCAGAAACAAATTTCAAACTTTGGTATTTGGAAATAATCAATTACCCAATTATATTCGCCTTGGTAAATTCATGAGTAAAGTCAAGGTGAATGTGCTTAATGAATTTCCTGTGATTTTACTACCAGAAGGTGAATATCAAAGTCAACACTATCTAAATGCTGCTGATTTACCCCAGCAAATAGAGGCTTTAGCGTTCGATTTAATTTCTATCCCTCCTGCACCCATCATTAAAAATCTTCGTTTTCGGGGTGCTGCTTGGCAACTTGGAGAAATGGTTGTACCAGCAGGTTTAAAATTTTGCGGCAGAGAAAGTAACAATGAGTAATCAAAGATTAGTTATCAGATTAGAACCGCGCAGTATTTCAGCTTGTGCATCTTTGCCAGGTGAACTATCTTTCATGAAAAATGCACTTCAGCATCAAGTTGATGTATTTGAACAATCTAAGGATGCAGATATTATCCTTGATTTAGCACCAACTGGTACAGGTAAAACCAATGCAGGACTCACAGTATTAAAACATCAGCCAAATAAAAGTGCTGTTTACATTGCTCCAACAAATGCTTTAATTCAACAGCAAACAGAAGCGGCAAAAAAGTTTGTTAGTGATGCTAACTTACCCCATATTATCAAATCAGCTTCAGCTAAAGATATTAAAAGCTGGTCTAACGATAAAGTTGGCAGTCGTTCGGGGGAGAAGCTGTATAATGTTTTGCGGAATCCAGCTACAGTTTTTCCTGATGTTGGGGCTAATACACCCATCATTTTAGTCACAAATCCTGATATCTTTTACTATGCAACTTTCTTTGCATATAATCAGCTAGATAGAGGTAATATTGCTAGTGGTTTTTACACCAAATTTTCTACAGTCATTTTTGATGAATTTCACCTATACGATGCGAAACAGTTAGTAGGAATGCTGTTTTATCTGGCATATTCTCACGTTTTTCGCTTTTTTCAGAACGGACGAAAGATAGTATTACTCACAGCTACACCAGAACCAGCTTGTGAATTAGCATTAGAAAGTTTAAAGCAAGCTGGTGTGAAGATAGCGAGAATTGATGGAGAATTAGGTAATAAGAATTTTTTGCCATCACAAACAGCAGTTAATCTGGAATTAAGACCTAAGCCAGAAAGTAAGGAAGAGTGGTTAGCAGAATTAACAGCAGAAGTCGTCCAACGTTTTCGAGAAAGGCCTAATGAAAATGGTGCTGTAATCCTTGACTCTCTTGATAATATTAATCGTCTATCAACTTTGTTAAGACAGCAAGGACTTGGTGATTACATCGGACGCATTACAGGCCCTACACCCAAAAAAGATAGACAAAGGGCTATGCAATGTAAAATTATTTTAGCTACTAGCACAGTAGATGTAGGATTTAATTTTGAAAGACATCCTGAACCGAAACGGCAAAACTTAGATTGGTTGATTTTTTCAGCGCGCGATCGCGCTGCATTTTGGCAGAGAATTGGTAGAGTAGGGCGTGTTTTGGGTAAATCTGAAGCTAACATTGACTCAGAGGTTATTACTTATTTACCTGCTAATGCATGGAAGGAAGGCTTAACTTCTCTTGACACTACTGGAGGACGTACAGCACTCAAAGAAATGGTTGATAACCTTCCATGTTTGGATAAGCCTTTTTTGACAGCCTATTGGCGTTCAGAAGCATCTTTAGAAATTGCGCGTCCTCTGTTGGAACTGGAAGAAGTTTTTGAAAATTTACCAGATGCAGAATTGGTTCCTAAATTGTTTAATACGTTAAAATCTGTTCTGGAAGGTAAACGTAATTGGGAATATTACCGCCACAGAATGAAAGTTTTACGCGGCGCGGAAAATATAGCTAAAGAATCTTTAGATAATTTAAAAACAGGCTGGAAATATCTTAAAGGTGGACAAGCTTTCGTAAAAACCTATATTAAGATAAAATCCCCTGAAGAGTGGGATGATTTACAATCTGGACGTATAAAATTAGATGTATACGAGGATGTTTTTAAAGAAGATGATGATTTAGTAACTGAACTAAAAGAATTTGCTAAGGTTTTTAGTACCAGCTATACTCCGTTATTTAGTTTTCGCTATAGCCTATTGGACAGCCTTCCTATTCGTGATCCTTACAATTTAGTCACAGATGAATTTGGAGAAACACAATTAGATCCTTTTCATTTATTGCGTTATTACGAATTTGCTCAAAATGGTAATTTTATCGAAATCACCAGCCGTGCTACTGAAACTTATAAACTTAGCTTTAGAATGCGTTATCTTGGTAGCAGGCAGGAGTTTGCTAATACAGAGTTAAATAAGCTAACAGCTTTTAAAAATTGTAAAATTGTCCGTAGTATTGGAGAAGCAGTACGCCCGACACCAGAATTACAGGCATTATCAAAATATCTATTACCAGGAGTAATTATTTGTCCTCGGACTAATGCTGCTGCTCTTTTCCAATTACATAAACAAGGAATTGTTTCTTATCCTATAACTACTGTTTGTAATGATGGCGAAAAAGCATACGAAATTTTAGCAGGGTTGTCAGGAATCTTAACAATGGCAACGAAGTTTAAACAGTTACATCTCCCAGATGATGAGGTTTTTATTGCAGGATGATTGAATAGCTTATACAGCAATTTACAAGTAAGTAAGGCATAATATCTAGGTTTATTAGGCTGATATAAAGGTTAATGTTACTCTGAATCATAAATTCTAAATATTTATTTACTTATGATGTTGCTTAAACTCAATACCAAATACTAGCAAACTCTACTTTACCAAGATTAAGAAGTATGCCCCATAGTCTCGTACTTAATATAATTCCTCAGTCTCCCATATACCCTGAATTTTTAACTGGCAGGCACTACCACGCTTTATTTCTAACCCTAATCAGTTTTGTCGATAAATCTTTGGGAGACTATTTACACTCCTCTAACGCAGATAAAGCTTTTACTCTCTCACCATTGCAAATCCAACAAGAATATAAGCAAAATCATCATACTTTGCAATTTAGTTATCAAAAACCTATCACGGCTGGTACTCCTTGCTGGTGGCGTATCTCTCTGCTTGATGACAGTCTATTTAAAAGATTAACTCCACTGTGGTTTAATCTTAACCCAGAACACCCTTGGCATTTAGGTTCGGCCAACTTACACATTACTAGTATTCAAGGTACACCACAATTAACGCAATCTTGGGCTAATGCTTGTACCTATACACAACTTTATGAAAAAGCATCAGACCGCGAGCGCAATTTGAACTTTAGCTTTGCAACACCTGTATCTTTCCGTCAAGGAGGATATGATACTGTCCTCCCTGTTAAAGAATATGTGTTTAATAGCCTTCTTAGCCGTTGGAATAAATATAGTGGAATTGAGATTGCTAGTATTCCCCTTGAGTCAGTTTATCCAAGCGCTTTTAATATCAACACTGAAGTTGTTAGTAACTATGAGAGTAAGTTTATAGGTTGTGTTGGTGGAATTAGCTATCGAATGCTGGGGAATGTTGAAGCATTAGCAATTAAACGCATAAATGCATTGGCTGACTTTGCACTATACGCAGGATTAGGGCGTAAAACAACAATGGGGATGGGAATGGTACGCCGATTGTAAATTTGTAATTTAACCTGAAACTGATGAATGACACTGATTATATTTCTATCGCAGCCTTAAATCAATATGCTTACTGTTCACATCGCTGCTGGCGAATGTTTTGTGCAGGCGAGTTTATTGATAACCAATACACAATAGAAGGTACAAGTTTACATGAGCGAGTTCATACAGTTGGAGAAGCAAATCGGGAACAGACTTGGCAAATCAGAGCAATTTGGTTGAAATCAGATAAATATAAGCTGATTGGCAAGTCAGACTTAATTGAATCAGAAAATGGAGAGTGGTATCCAGTAGAGTACAAACGGGGACGTAAAAGCGAGTGGGACAATGATGAATTGCAAGTCTGCGCTCAAGCCTTATGTTTAGAAGAAATGACGGGTCAATCAATTAGTACTGGTTACATTTACTATGCACACTCTCACCAACGCCAACTAGTTGAAATTTCAGAACAATTGCGCCAGAGTGCGATCGCGACTATTGAAGCTGTTCAAGCATTGCTATTAACAGGTGCAATGCCAAAAGCCA
This sequence comes from Nostoc sp. UHCC 0302, assembly GCF_038096175.1. Taxonomy (NCBI): domain Bacteria; kingdom Bacillati; phylum Cyanobacteriota; class Cyanophyceae; order Nostocales; family Nostocaceae; genus Nostoc; species Nostoc sp. UHCC 0302. Next base: position 130,798 of record NZ_CP151100.1, on the reverse strand, counting down.
TTAAAAGTAAGCGTTGTGATGGATGCAGTCTATATTCACATTGCCTGCCACAAGCTGTGGAAAAAGTAGGACGCTATAAAGAAGCTAGTTAATCGGAAGTTTGTAAACACTAACAAATAATTTTGGGATGCAACTATGGGTACAGTATACGTAACTCAAGAAGATGCTTTTATTGGGAAAGTAGATGAGCGACTACACGTCAAATTTGAGAAAAAGACGATTTTAGATGTACCACTAATTAAGGTAGATGGTGTTGTAGTTTTAGGAAGAGCTACGGTTTCACCTGCTGTGATATCTGAATTACTGGAGCGGCATATACCTGTTACATTTCTCACAGAAACTGGTCGTTACTTGGGAAGGATAGAACCCGAAGTAACTAAAAATATTTTTGTGCGTAAAGCCCAATGGCAAGCAGTAGGTGAGTCAGCCCAAGCAATTCATGTTGTACAAAGCTTTGTGCGTGGGAAGCTGAAAAACTACCGAAATGTGCTTATTCGTCGTCAACGTGAATGCTCAGGCTTAGATTTATCTAAGAATGTAACAGGTTTAGAGCAGGCAATCGCACCAATTGATACTACAAAAAACATTAATTCGCTGCGTGGTTTAGAAGGTGCTGGAAGCGCGGCTTATTTTGGTTGCTTTAATCAGCTGATTCGGGCTACAGAATTTACTTTTAACAAGCGTATTCGGCGACCACCAACAGATCCTGTTAATTCTTTACTTAGTTTTGGTTATTCCTTGTTAAAGCATGACATTCAAAGTGCAGTCAATATTGCAGGATTTGATCCATATTTAGGATATTTACACTGCGAACGCTATGGCAGAGCATCATTGGCATTGGATTTAATGGAAGAGTTTCGCCCCTTAATAGTAGATGCAGTAGTATTATCTACGTTAAATAAACAGTTGTTAACAACAGCAGATTTTCTCACAGAACCTTTGAGTGGGGCAGTTTCATTAATCCCAGAAGGACGAAAAAGATTTTTGCAGCAATATACACAAAAGAAACAATCCGAATTTAAACATCCTGTACTAGGGCGCAAATGTAGTTATCAGGAAGCGTTTGAAATTCAAGCTAGACTCTTGGCGAAATACTTAATGGGTGAAATTGAGAAATATCCCCCACTGGTTTTGAAGTAGATACTGGAGAGGTTGAAATGAATGTTATTGTGTCCTACGATATTTCAGAAGATAAGCGCCGTACCAAAGTTCACAAGGTTCTCAAATCCTATGGGCAGTGGGTACAGTACAGTATATTTGAGTGTCAACTGAGTGATACTCAGTATGCAAGGTTGCGTTTGCGTTTGAATAAGTTAATAAAGCCTGAAAGCGATAGTATCCTCTTTTACTTCCTATGTGCTTGCTGCCTGGGTAAAGTTGAACGTATCGGTGGTGAAAAAATTCGTGATGACACTATTTTCTTTGCTGAGTGCGCGGATGGGTAGATGTAAAAACGAGATAGAGTAAAAGGAACTTCAAATTCAATCGCTGTAAGGGTTTTGGAAAAATAGTTAACAAAGCATCCGCGCACCTTATACAGCCTAGCTTTTAGCTATTTTCCTCAATCTCTATCTAAGTTTTTCATGTTATGATTAGCTCATCCGCGAAACAGAACCTTGAAAACATAATAAATAACGTGTTTTGGGCTTCTGCCGTTGAAATTTCATTTACTCCCTATTAGGGATTGAAACTTGATATTTTTCCAGAGAGCGATCGCACTTATCAGTTGAAATTTCATTTACTCCCTATTAGGGATTGAAACACATTTTTGGCGTAACTAGTTCTATTGCAGAGATGGTTGAAATTTCATTTACTCCCTATTAGGGATTGAAACCTTGAAATCAATGTCGGACTGATCGCACAAATAAAGTTGAAATTTCATTTACTCCCTATTAGGGATTGAAACCACTGCATTAGGTCGCCGTTGGCGGAAATCCAGGTTGAAATTTCATTTACTCCCTATTAGGGATTGAAACTTATTTGAGCGAACAACTGGGCTACGGGAAGGTTGAAATTTCATTTACTCCCTATTAGGGATTGAAACAGCACAATCTAGACAACAATATCCAGGATAAACAGGTTGAAATTTCATTTACTCCCTATTAGGGATTGAAACTTTTCCATCCTTCCCGTCTTTTCCTGGTATTCCTTGTACGTTGAAATTTCATTTACTCCCTATTAGGGATTGAAACGCTTAATACCATCAGCACCATTAACAATACAAGGAGTTGAAATTTCATTTACTCCCTATTAGGGATTGAAACCGTGATTTGCGATCGCGCAACCATCTCCCACAGAGTTGAAATTTCATTTACTCCCTATTAGGGATTGAAACATAAACCATATCTGGTGTTGATGAACAGTACACACGTTGAAATTTCATTTACTCCCTATTAGGGATTGAAACAGCTAGGGACTACTCAAGCTGTAACCAGTAAATTTGTTGAAATTTCATTTACTCCCTATTAGGGATTGAAACGCTGCAATTTCATCCTCAGCCCTGTCACCGATAAGTTGAAATTTCATTTACTCCCTATTAGGGATTGAAACAAAATCCAGCGCAGAGGAAACAAGCTTTGGCTTAGAGGGTTGAAATTTCATTTACTCCCTATTAGGGATTGAAACAACCGACTCAACTCGACCAACAAAACTGGATACGTTGGGTTGAAATTTCATTTACTCCCTATTAGGGATTGAAACATAGTTCATCATGTCCGTAACTTTCATTGGGGGAAGTTGAAATTTCATTTACTCCCTATTAGGGATTGAAACTTGATATGTATTTCATAATCAGATAAATATCGCTGGTTGAAATTTCATTTACTCCCTATTAGGGATTGAAACAAGTTTCGAGAATTAAAAACCTCTGATCCATGTTGAAATTTCATTTACTCCCTATTAGGGATTGAAACATGGTTAAGCCAGCTTTTGTCTCTCCAGAAGAACAGTTGAAATTTCATTTACTCCCTATTAGGGATTGAAACGTTAATGTTGCGGTGGCTTTCCTTGTACACAGGGAGTTGAAATTTCATTTACTCCCTATTAGGGATTGAAACGCAATTGTTCGAGATGGGAAAGAAACCGCGATCGCGTTGAAATTTCATTTACTCCCTATTAGGGATTGAAACGATAAGGCTTAGACTTTGGCTTGTGGGGCTTGGGTGGTTGAAATTTCATTTACTCCCTATTAGGGATTGAAACTTTGTGAGGAAATGACCTGTCCTTCTGCTTTTCTGGTTGAAATTTCATTTACTCCCTATTAGGGATTGAAACAAAGGAAATTGCGATCGCGTCTTCGCAGGGAAGGTTGAAATTTCATTTACTCCCTATTAGGGATTGAAACCTCTTTGCACCAAGCATGAGATTTTGCTTGTAAAGTTGAAATTTCATTTACTCCCTATTAGGGATTGAAACTGGCAGGTTAACTTGTGCGGAAAAACAGCAAAAAGTTGAAATTTCATTTACTCCCTATTAGGGATTGAAACAATATCATCTAAAGCATCGACTAAGGATGCTTTATGAGTTGAAATTTCATTTACTCCCTATTAGGGATTGAAACGGGCTTAGCAACATAAATACCCTCGGACGCAGGTTGAAATTTCATTTACTCCCTATTAGGGATTGAAACCTATCTAGGGTATCGTGACTTATGAAGGTCGCAGTTGAAATTTCATTTACTCCCTATTAGGGATTGAAACTTTTAACACTTCTGGAGTCAACCGAATTCCTTTTTTGTTGAAATTTCATTTACTCCCTATTAGGGATTGAAACCGCCTTCGCCGCTTTTTAGAGTCCCAAGAGTGGGGTTGAAATTTCATTTACTCCCTATTAGGGATTGAAACAACCTCTAAGTATCCCCTAGAAACACCCCAGTTACGTTGAAATTTCATTTACTCCCTATTATTGGACAATTGCAATAACTTTATTTCCCTTCCTAATTCCGCAGCAAATCACCCGCAAGGTTATGGAAAGCCCTGCTGATGTGGACTTTGGGATTGCTACTGGTCGCTCCCATAGTAAACCTTGTGCAAAGCCGCAGAAATCGCCTGAAAAAAGCGCAAACTGTAGATTGGCTGTTCGACTACAGCAGATGCTCTCCTGAAACTCAACTGGCTGTACCCATCAATTCAAAGTCGCCACAGCAGTAGTCATGCATTGTTAATTTTCGTATGCTGAGTGATTGTTAATCCTTTTCCCCCTTTTCTCACAGAAGTTAGTCATGGTAGAGTAAATTTCCTTTACTTGCAATACTTCAGGGTAATTTATGAACAAAGGCGAATTAGTGGATGCTGTAGCAGCGAAGGCCAACGTCACAAAGAAGCAAGCTGATGAAATCATCAGTGCTTTTTTAGAAGCCGTGACCGAGGCTGTAGCAAATGGAGAGAAGGTAACGCTCGTTGGCTTTGGCTCATTTGAGCGACGCGAACGCTCCGAACGCGAGGGGCGTAATCCCAAAACCAATGAGCCAATGACTATCCCGGCTACCAAAGTACCTGCGTTTTCTGCTGGGAAGCTGTTCAAAGAAAAAGTAGCACCATAGATGCATTGCTTTGCTACCAGCATCAATCACTGCTCCCGCTGTCGCGCTCGATTTTCTCAAGGCAGCGTGGGGCAACAGCGGGGGACGTGGGTCTTGGATTGCAGATGTTAGACAAGTGCGCTCGCTCTCTGCCTTGCACTTAGAGGCAAAGGTTGAGAAGGAAGGCATTTTTTGAGGCTTTTAAGGCACTTGTCCAATTGCGCGTTCGTCTTTAACGTTGGCGCAACCATGCCAATGTTGTACTGTTCCACCCATAAAACCTGTCAAAAAGCTGCTTCTTAACCCCTGCTTTAATAAATGATTATCTTCAGATAATGACCGTATAAGTATCTATGCAAAATTAATTATGTATTTTTCTCCAAAATCTCGAATGACTTTTTCAACATAGTTAACTAAATTTGACCAACTAGAGTATGCATCTATTTCTATCCATTCATATTTGATAAAACGCCAGAGAATTTCTATTAAATTTAATTGAGGGGAGTAGGATGGTAGCCAAAATATTTCTAATTTCTTCTCTTGCCACTCGCTAATTTTTTGCTGGATTTTTTTGCTTGTGTGAAAAGACGCTTTATCCATAACTACAATGGTTTTTATTTGAAGATTTCCAGCGAATTTATCAAGACAAGAGATAACGACATCACTTGTAACATTTCCTTCAAATATATAGGCATCTAATTCTTGAGCACAATTCATTAATCCTAGTACATTTAGGCGACGACTACGACTACTATCAATTTTAATATTTTCTCCTTTTTCTTGCCATCCATAAGGTATATAAGGTGTTAAACAAAATCCGGTTTCGTCTAAATATCTTAAATCAATTTCCCCAGATTTATCTTGTTGTTTTAGAACAGTGAGTTCCTCCTGTTTTTCCTTATATTCCAGTGGGTCTGGCTCTCCTGCTAATCCCCTTTTAAATCTCCTCCATGTCATTTCAAAGTTTTTTAAAATTCGTTTTACTGTATCTTTACTAACTTTGACTCCCCAGAGCTCTTCAATTTGAGCTAATACTTTTCCTAAATTTTTTGGTGATTGTTTTACCCACTCTTTGATTTGGAGCTCTTGAAGTTCATTAAAAATTGGTTTCCTGCCTCGCCCTGGGCGATTATATAGTCCTAACAATCTGTATTCTTCCCAATCATTCATCCAATTGTATATGGTTCCTCGAGTGACTTGAAAAATTTCCATCAATTCCGAAATTGTTTTTCCTTTATAGCTCAACAAAATACAGTGCGCTCTCTGTTTTACTTGATAATGAGAACTTTGTTTATATATTCTGTTAAGTAATTTGATTGTATCAATATTTAAATCTTTAATAAATCGCATTTTTTGACCTTATTGACAACCAGAAGATATTTTAAATTACTATTTACATAATATAAAATTAATTTTGCTTAAGTACTTATTAACTAATAAGTCTATGTTTTTGTAAATACATAAGTTCAAGTCTGAATGAGGGAAGAAAATGAAGAGTTTCACCTGTTTGACATCGGTGAGAGGTTAGAATAAAGTAAATTTTGTCAATCAGTTAAAATACTCAAAAAAACTTTAATGAAAATGATAATCGTGCGTGGGGGAGGGGAAGGAGGCGAGCGACACTCGCCTCCTTCCTCTCTATTTGATTATCATTATCTATAAGTTTTTAACGGCTAAAATGTGAGGCAAAAAAGTATTGTAACGAGAGAATAAATTTTTCAAAAGTGAGTTTCATTATTATTGTAAATTCAGTAATCAAATGCGGTAATGAAAAGTGCTTGTTGACTACTATGCCCAAAGCTGCAAAACGAAACTCCGACCACGCGCAAAAGCATAATACTCCTACCATAGATAATGAAGCGATTGCGTCGCATTTAGAAGAGTTACTAACTCCAGCTATCTTTGCTCAACAAAAATACTATAAGCAGTTAGGTTTACGAGATAGAATTATCAACCTATCCTTCATGGTAGCAGCAGTATTAACTTTATTGTGGCGACAAGTTCCTGGAGTTCAAGAATTAACAAGGCTTTTAGCAAGAGAAGATTTATTGTGGTGTCGTTCTAGAATAATTGCTCAACAATCTCTTTCTGAAAGATTTTTAGTATTCCCATCTGAATTATTTGAGCGAGTATTTAAAGATTTACTACCTCAGTTACAACTTAATTGGCAACGACGGCTGAAGCGACCACTTCCTGATAGTGTTAAATTTGCACTTCTTAATTTTGAACGAATTTGGATAGCTGACGGGTCTACATTAGAAGCCTTATTCCGAAAGCTAAAAAGCCTAGAAGACTTGAAAACAGGTCAATTAGCAGGAAAGATTTGTACAGTTATTGATTTAGTCAATCGCTTACCTATTGAAGTTTGGTTTCACACTAATCCTGCTGCATCAGAAACTAACTTTGAAGCTCCATTGCTGAAACTACTACCTGCTAAAACTCTGATCTTACTTGATAGAGGTTTTTATCATTTCCACTTTTTACAACAACTCATTAACCAAGAAGTTCATTTTATTACTCGTTTAAAAGCCAAAGCATCTATTAAGTACTTAAAAATTTTCAGCTATGACCATTCAGTTAAAGACCGATTGATTCAACTTGGAACTGTTCGTCGTGGTGCACCAGTGCTTACTTTACGTTTAATAGAAATTAAGGTTGGTAAAACTAGCTATTCTTATATTACCCGGATTTCTCACAAGTGAGAAAAAAAATGCTTGGATTAGCCAAATTTAAGATGATTTAATTAATACATCATCAAAATACCTCCAGAACGTGGGCAACTCAAAGTAAAGACCGACCCCATTAAAGATATATAAAATACATCAAAAGCAATAAATACTGAAAAGACTAACTTCTAGTAATAAAAATTGATATGCCAAGTCATGGGTTTAAATCAAGTAAAATAACCCTAAAAACCAGCTATTAAAAATCAAAATCAGTTATTACTTATGAATTCAATTAGGTCATTATCAGCCAGGGCAAGGTAATTGAGATAAACTCTTATAAACCATTGCGAAAATCTCTTTATAAGGGCAGGCACTACTAATTGCGATTAAAATTAGTCGTTGACTAATAGTAATGACGGCTCCTAGCTTCAATAATTTTGTGCGTATAGTCTCAACAGTTGCATTTTTGAATTCCGTCTTTGCTAAACATTGTTCTCGTAGAGCATTCATCAAAATATAAGCAATAGACGCAAACCACAAACGTAATTGATTTCCTTCAAACGTATGGGTACTTGTTCTATCACTATGTAACCCTAGCTTTTGTTCTTTTAAACAATTTTCCATATTCCCGCGCGGGCAGTACTTTTGAGTATAAAGTCGCCCTGGCGGGATTTTATTAACAGGGAGCGAAGTGACTACAAAGCGAGTATCGACTTCTTCATAGCTATATTCAACTTTGGCAACAACACGACGACTATGGCTCCAGCTATCTAGAGTTTGATAGTCAAGAGAACAATACCAAACTGAGTTATTAACAAATGCTGCTGCATCATTTGTTAAATCTGGTGATGGGGAGAATAAGGTTTCAAAAAAATCGACTATCGGTTTAAGCCTTCCTGAGTATTCTTCAGATGCACGATGCTTTATTGATTGAGATAGCTGAATTAGCCTCGGATTTTGTGCCAGTCCAAACACATAATCAATTTCAGTTTGAGATTCACACCATGACATAATATCTTCTCTAGAATAAGCGCTATCTCCACGAATAATAATTTTCACATCCTTCCATCGTGAACGTATTATTTTTATGACCCGTTGTAATTCTGACAATCCCCCTTCTGCTGGGTCTACGTTAGATGCACGAAGTTTTGCTGCTAGTATTTGTTGACCGCAGAAAATATAAAGTGGAGCATAACAATATCCCCGATAATAGGGATTAAAAAATGTTTCTTCTTGATTACCATGAACTAAATCATCAGTAACATCTAAATCCAAAATTATCTCTCGTGGAGGTTTTGGGTAGGATTCTAAAAATATTTCAACCAAAAGATTTTCTATCGCTTCTGCATCATGTTCAATGCGGTGATATCGACTATCCACTCTTGATGATACGTTTTCTGGACAATGCTCGATACGATTTAAGGTACTTTTTCCCGCCAATGTAATTGATTCTTGCTCCGAATTAATCACTTTTCCAACTGCAAGTGCAAATATCGCATCATGGCGTAGAGTTTCGTGGTCATTTAAGTCTTCATAGCCCATGATTAAGCCATATATTCTTTGTGCAATTAAGCTATTAATTGGATGCAGAATTTTATTTGGCTCTCGGTAGTCTTTGAAACATGCTGCCAGCCGTGATGTTATTTCTCTTTTTCTGTCCAGTTCCGCAATTAGTATTAGTCCTGCATCCGATGTTACAGGTTTACCCTTGAAATTAACTATAACTGGACATGACTTTACAGGTTCAAATCTGAACTGTTCCGGTATACAATCGTTTTTATTTGGGGTCATACTTCAAACTGCTGAAACTCTTTTGCAATATACATTTTGGCAGTTTTTGACCCCTATTCCTTCAAGCTTTGTGAGAAATCCGGGATTACTTCTGTCCTCGACCCACAAATCTTACCTCCTTACGTTGTCGCAGATTTATATCGCCGAAGATGGAGAGTTGAAGAAGCTTTTTACGTGGTCAAGCGTTTATTGGGACTGTCATATTTATGGACTGGTTCTATTAATGGTGTGAAGTTACAAGTGTGGGCAACTTGGCTCTTTTATGCAGTATTGGTTGACTTGGGAGATGCGGTTGCAGACGAATTATCTTTGCCATTTGACCGCATTTCTTTAGAGATGATTTTTCGTGGTTTATATCATTTTAGTGTCGCCTATGATAAAGGTAAGGCGGATGACCCAATTAAGTACTTCGCTGCCAAAGAAAATCAAGATTTAGGAGTAGTTAAAGCCCTGCGAAAACCAGTCTCCAAGCTGGATTTATCGCCTTTTCCCGCACCCTCTTGACAAAAGTGCAATCACTCTAACCTCTCACTGATGCCTGTTTGATGATTGTCGGGGCAGTATTGTCGATGAGTACGCCAGCATTAGCTGAAAGTCGTGCGGTTAATATCAGTATTGGCAGTATTGGTGGTGCATTAGATAATGCCGCTTTGCGAACAGTTCGCCAAGTTATCGGGTTTGCGGTTGGTACTGGTACTGTTGATAAATTTATTGTATATAGCCCAAGAGAAGGCGCTCCAATTCCCATCGAAGGTGGGTTATCTGCTTGTGCTGAAGCTGGCTTCGGCATAACTGATGCCAGATTTAAGGCTTTTATCCAGCAGTTGCGTTCAATTACATCCCGCGAAGGAACTTTCTTGAATGTAGAACCTACTGCAAGCTGTAGACTCAACTAGGAATTTTGTTACTTAACCTTCTTGGTCGCTTTTGGAAAACATTATCCAAGCCTGATTCTGAAACTTTGAATTAGTCAAAGTTTAAAGCTTTATTTTCTCCTAGAACTAAAATTTTCCGCAAAAAGCTGGAAAATAAAGCTCTTAGAGTTTGTCACAAAACAACCTTCCTTCTTTTTAGTTAGAAATGCTTTCTTAGTAAGCTTTTTAGGTAGCAAATTGTAAAAGTTGTTTCTTGACAGGCTCTTAAAGGCTTTTAGGCATTGGTTTCTCCCAAAGTGACAGAACAGGGTTATGTTCTTTTATCAGCTAGAAGTGGGCGTATTTCTTTGCCGTCGTAGCCAAAAAGCCGCCCCCATCAAGCCTATAAGAGCCGAGGTAGTGGCAGTATTTGGCTCTGGAACTGTTTCCTCAAATACCTGGATAGTTCCATTTACTTTCGATGTGCCTGTGGTAGGAATATTTGGGTCTAGACTGATTTGATAAACTTCCTCAAGTGTGAGTGTGCCGACAGCGCCTTTAAATAAACCTTCGCCACTAGTAATAGTAAAAATATTTGTAGCAGTCCCTTTTGAGGAGAAGAAGTCAATTACTCCAGTAGCGTTATTTGTGCCAAACAATTTATTACTGCCTTTACCAAACAACACTACTTCGCCTACTGGCAAGCCTTGTAAGCCAAATGTAACAGCATCTGTGTTAAAACGGAACTCTCCAGTAGCAAAGTTAATTTGGCTGTATGTTAAACCGCTAACTTTCGTTAAATCATAAGCAGCATCAATACTTTGCCCTGAAATAGTTGTTGCTGAAACATCCAACGTGACAGGCTTAGATGTGGAGAATACGTCATAAGTGGCATTGAATTTGTAATTAGTTTGTGCTGTCGCACTTTTTATATCTAGCCCAAAACCAATTAAAGCCAAGACTGCTGGGACAAGCCATGCAATGTATGAATGATGCATTATTAAGTGGGTATTTAAAAGTAAAAACATTGACTATAAGAATACAGCAATATTAAAACGTCTTTGCCTTACCCAGCATGGTTGCCCCGACATCTGCCACATTATTCCTCCAAATACTCTGCCACTGCGGTCAAATCTGACACTGCTTGATTTAGGCGATCTAACATTATTTCGATTACTTCTGGTGGGGCATCAACGATTTGTAGTTTTTCTCGAATATGACGGTTTAGGGCTTCTATCCACAGTGACAATTCTGTGTGACGAATTGCTGTCAGTAGTCCCATATTTCTCAAAATAGCCAAATGAAACCCAAGTTGATTTTGGGAGCTGTAGCCCAGGTATCCGTCCCAGAGTTCCAACTTTTCGGGAGTAAATTCTTCATACTGCTCAAATGTAATTCCTGCTCTTTCTAGTTCGGGTTGTGGCAGTAGAGGTTGAGGGTTAGTCATAGTAATGTTTGCAATAACTGATATCACCCTTGCTTACTACTCTAAATTCAAGAGCGTATCTATCATTAGGGTACAAGTCGTGTGATCGCATATTCGCCGGGAGCAACGCGCTTACGCCATCCTACCTTATTTTTTAGCGATGGACTGATACCCGCTTCCCTGGGGAAAAGCTTTCTTACCCAAACCAAAAATTTCTGCATTTGCGGTTCATCTTTAAGCTTGTCTAAAGTGTTGAGTTCAAGGGCTAGCAGCTTATTATCGAATAAAACATGAATCTGGCGATGGCAGGCAGAACAAATATTTGCTGTTGGGCCTGGGTCTTGTTTTTTGCGTTTGGTATTTTGTCGTGGAACTAAGTGATGGACAGTCAAATATTCCATCTGTCTTTGGCAGAGTTGGCATTGCTTTTGTTGATTATTGGCCATTTCTGGATAAACGTAATGTTTACCCTCAACTGGGATACCAGAACACGAATGTGCTGTTGCAGTTTTAGTTAACCAATAATTTAGAAACGAAACGGTATGCCCAAGAAATTAAAACTTACCATCACCGCTTTTTGTAGCATGGTGTAAGAGCTTTGATTACTGTAAGCGCTTTTTAATACTTGACAACCCCGTCGTTCCTGAACTTTTTAACGATTCTGGCGGAAACCTCAGATGATGCGATCGCACTCCCAATTTTTCCTCTCTACGAGACGCAATCATGCGAACGCTTGTATTTTTAGGGTGAGACGATCACTCTAGTAAAATCAAAAACCACCCACATCATGTAAGTGGAGAGCAAAAGAGATTGTATATCTTTTATCACTTGCCGAACAGTTTGTTAAGCACATCAGCTAGACGGTAGCCTGCCAAGCTCATCCGACGTTCTGCTATTGGTTTGGCGGTAGCAGCATAATTTGGCGGTAACGGCTTTCCATCACTTTTATCACTACTGCCAGAAAGTTTCCCATTGAGATATGCTTTTTGTTTAGCGATATTAAAACTCTCTACTTTTGCCCAATTATTAAATTGAGTTTCTCTTAATTCTGGTAATTTACTGCGTTGATAGGAGGCTCTTATCTTGGTTGCGGTGTTGCGAACAGTTTGAAAATTTTCTGAGCCTAGTATGAGGTCATCCCAGAATTTATGCAAACTAATTGTTTGACTATCTGGTTTAACTCTAATATAAAAACGTGTACCGCCTCTATCACCTTCTGGTTCTGGATACTGGTTAGTAATTAATTTGGTGGTATGCAATGGCTGATGCACATCTCCTACTAGATGGAATAGCCAGCATATCGCAACTGCTTTTTCGCTGTTAGTGGCATTACTTTGAACAATATCAAGATTTTTTTGAAAAGCAAATATAATATTTTCTTCACCAGGAATTTGACGAGGAATTGAATTTGAAGAACTGCCTGGTTGATAAGGAAAATTTATGTAGTGCCAAGTAGGGTGATCAAATGTTTGATTGCCACGGGCTTCATCTGGCCATTTTGCCGCCCACATAAACAAGTACAAATTTTTATTTTCAGCAGAAATATTAGATTGTTTGAGGGAATTCCACTGCTGCTCAAATTTAGAGTATTCAGGGTGTTCTTTTAAAATGGCAACCATTTTCTCAATTACTTCTTGATGATTCTGCTTGAGTTCGCTGTAGGTGATCGCTCCTGAAACCATGTGTCCAGACTTATTCCAAGCAAAAGCTGGGTACTGCCAAATCAGGATTGTTGATAATAGTGTTAATAAAGAAAACTTAGCGAAAGAATGTAACTTCAGCATAAAATTCTTTGTTAGAAAATACAGCTAAAGTATAGGTTGCATTCAGGTAAGTTAAGGTTAAATTTGCATGAGAGAAATAAATCACCCTACACAATACTCATAGCCTACGGCGGGTGGGTACGCCATTGCACTCTTTGATTTTTTGTACATAGCAAGTGTACTGCTTTGTCACAAGCGATCGCTATACTTCAGGGTGATTTATGAACAAAGGCGAACTAGTGGATGCTGTAGCAGCAAAAGCCAACGTCACAAAAAAGCAAGCTGATGAAATCATCAGTGCTTTTTTAGAAGTCGTGACAGAGGCTGTAGCAAATGGGGAGAAGGTAACGCTGGTAGGGTTTGGCTCATTTGAGCGGCGGGAACGCTCCCAGCGCGAGGGGCGTAATCCCAAAACCCAAGAAACAATGACCATTCCAGCTACCAAAGTTCCTGCGTTTTCTCCAGGTAAGCTGTTCAAAGAAAAAGTAGCACCATAGATGCATTGGCTTTACCACTAGCAATCACAATTGCTCCTCCCACTGTCGCACTGTTATAAAGGCAGCATGGGGCAACGTGAGTGTGGAATTGCAGATGTTGCACAAGTGCGATCGCTGTGTTGATTTTGGGCATTTAATTGTGTTTACTCAATACAGCTATGTTTAATGGATTCGGTCACCCTAAGAAAAAATCAGTGCTTGAGGATAATGAACTGACCACAGAGACGTAAAATATGAAAAACTCAGCATTACATAGCGATATTTTCAGAGATGATTTGCTCATCTCAAGTAAGTTATTCGCATAGGAATGATGAACAAAAAATTTATTTTTCTAGTTTCAGCTTTTGGGCTAAGTGTACTTATAGGGGCCTGTCAGTCTACTACAGAGGCTCCAACAACACCACCAGCATCACCATCACCCTCAGCACCATCTGTAACTCCAGCCAGCCCCTAATACTAGACATTGCTACTGTGGAGAGCAACTGGAGTTCCGAATTAGTTACCAAATTAAATCATGCTGTGGTTTAAGGCAGGTTCAACCGTTTACGCACACCAAAGTCAAACAGCTTGTCTGGTAGTATCGCTCTGAGGCGAGGTAACCATTGTGCCTCATAGCCAACCAACACAGTAGTGTAATTGTGGTGAGGAACTTGAAGCAATACGGAAAACTGCTTGAGTAGGAGTAGAGCAATCGCCCCGACATTCCCCTACTCCTGCACCATCACTACCAATTTTTCCAGCAGCGCCTCAATGATGTGCTACACCTGTTCACCTGTGACTTCAGTTTTAGTAAAACATCGTTTATTGTGAAACTGGGCTTAGTCATCTCCATCCATTAAGCGACAACGGCTTTGGGTCTTGCAAGCAAGTCGAGAAGAACGCTCTCGTACAATAGTCGCTAAATCTGGTCGTCCTGTTAAGAAAAGTCGCCAATCTGCCCAAATTCCATATAGGAAGTCGGCAATAGCACCGATAACTGGTAAGGAAGTTGCAGCATAGACCCAACCCATCCCCAGAATTTCGTAAATGCGATGGAAAACCTCAACATTTTTAACTAGCGTTCCGTCTGGCAACACAGCATGAATACGCCCCATTGCAGTTTCATAGTCAACATTGCCATGTGCTTGGGGGCTGTAGTCATCAGCTGCAATATCTACAAACGCTACCAGTCCTCGACCTGCGTCCCGCTTCTTCAAAAAGTTAACCTCACGCAGACACAAGGGACATTGACCATCATACAGCAGTTTGATTTTCCACGACGGCAGAGTGGATGAAGGCTGGTCTAAAGAGCTATTACAACCGTAGGATTGGATTTGTGGTGAGGACATTTTGGAATCTTAACTAAATTTATTTCCTTACATAAAGCGTAACGCCTCTAGAATTATAAGTAATGACTAATATGAATTGAAAACGTCTCTTATCATGTGAGGTTTTGAGAACTGCCAAAAATTATGCTTTTAGAATAATCAACGAAATTATAAGAGTTTCAACATTTAATTAACATTAAATGTAAATATCTAACTAACAAAAATTCTACAATCTTACCCGCAGATAAGAATATTCAGATGCCTGAAATCTAGAATAACCCAGAATTTCCGGAACAAGGTATATGCCAGGACATTATTATTAGCTTTATTATTTAGTTAAGTGAAGAAAATATGATTAATAGAACTTGGCGTCAAACAAGATTTTCCGAGTTAATTAATATCGAAACAAGAAAAGCCATTGAAGAAAAACAATTAGAATATTCTAAAGTTTTTTACCTTAACTCACATCTTGCACCAAGAAGAATTGATGTAATTTTACTACTCAGTAAAAATTTGAAACCATTGATTTAGCGTTAAAAACTTATATAAATGAGGTAGCTTTATCACGCATCTTTTTACTTTACCTGGGGTTGTACGTAGAGGTGCAAGATATGAGTTAATATTGATTTATAGAATCAAAAACAACTACTAGCTTGGCGAATTAAGACCACTTAATCGCCCTGATCACCTTATCCCCATACATTATCTCATCACTCCCCAGGATGACGAAGCTCTTTAGCACTTCTTAAGGCAAACGAGAACAAAACTTAGTGTGATAATAAGCACAGGTGAGTAAATAGAAGTCAAACTTAAAAAGCGATTAAGAATAAGTGATTAAGTTTTTATTAACTGTTCTTGTGTCTTTGTTAAAATTCTGGGATATTAAATTGAAAAATGAATTCAGATAAAAAAATTATGGCAACTGAGCAAGAGCTTCAATCTCTTTTTAATACCTTGGATAGCGATCAAGATGGCAAAATTTCTAAAAATGAGCTTTTTTTTAGCCCTGGCTTAAGTGCGATCATTTCGGCAGAAACGGGTGTGAGTAGTCCCCAGGAATTGCTAGCTATGCACGGCGATAAAGACGGTAGTATTACCTTTGAGCAGTTAAAGAGAGTTGTTCAGGAAACTGGAAATTTAAGCTAACAGTCAAAAACAAGGGTATCTTGCCTCTGTCTTTGCTCTTATCACCCCTGCCTTTCCAAATAATAAAATGTCCCGCTCTATCAAATACATTTTGGATAAGCCCAAGGACTGGTGGGCGTTGCGCCTCCAGGTGCAACGCGATAGCAGGGCATTTTATTTTCTGGAGATTCCCCCTAACCCACCCCTTGTAAGAAAGCCCTGCAAGGAGTTTTTAGTATGTGTGGAATGGATTGTACCTAAGAGGAGTCATCCCCATTCCTGGGGGCAAGGAGCTTGATTTGCGATGGCGGAACGCAAGCGCCAGAGCTGATTGCATTAGTAGATTACAGGAGAGCGATAAACTAGAAGAAGCTGCTCATACTGTGTTAAAGCATTTAGGTGAGGTGAAGCGACTGTATTTGACGGCGTTTGAAGAGAAGCTGTTGAATTTGATTGAGTTTGAATACGGCAACATAGATGAGATAGTACTTAATTCTCAATCAACCAAGGACTAGGAGAAAGTAGTAATGCAAAGTATTAAGTTATGTTCTCATGTTGGTGCTGATGGCATTTTGCACCTTGAGATTCCCGTTGGCATCACAGACAAAGAAATGGAAGTCGTGGTGATTTATCAACAGATAGAACCATCAGCACCCTCAAAAACACCTCAAGAATTGGGATGGCCACCAGGATTTTTTGAGCAAACAGCCGGAGCATTAGCAGATGATCCAATCCAAAGATATCCCCAAGGTGAGTATGACACTAGGGAGCAATTCGAGTGAGATATTTGTTAGATACTAATGCTTGTATTGTTTATCTAAATCGTCCGATGTCTAGTGTAAGGCAAAGGTTAGAGTCGCTCTCACCCGCAGATATTGCTGTTTGTTCAATAGTAAAAGCTGAACTATTTTATGGTGCAATGCGAAGTAACAATCCAACACGGACTTTAGGACTACAAGAAGCATTCTTGAATAATTTTATATCGTTGCCCTTTGATGATCGAGCCGCTCGGACTTTTGGCATAATACGGGCAGAACTAGCAGCACTCGGTACACCAATTGGCCCTTATGATTTGCAAATTGCAGCAATTGCGTTAGTGAATAACTTAACACTAGTGACACACAATGTAGAAGAGTTTCGTCGAGTTAATGGACTTGCAATTGAAGATTGGGAGCAAGAACTTTAGAGATAATTGTGCAAAATCTGCGGTTCGGCACGTATGAAAAACGCAAATAATCTAGCTCAATCTTTTGCTGACTGTTTGACTACAGTAACTGCTCTGCTAAAACTCAACTGGCTGTACCCATTAATTCAAAGTCGCCACAGCAGTAGCTGTGCATTGTTAACTTTGGTATGCTGCTTGATTGTTATTCATTTTCCCCTTTCCTAACTAGGGGTAATAATGCTAGATTTTCTGCAATGCTTCAGGGTGATTTATGAACAAAGGCGAATTAGTGGATGCTGTAGCGGCAAAGGCCAACGTCACAAAAAAGCAAGCTGATGGAATCATTAGTGCTTTTTTAGAAGTCGTGACCGAAGCTGTAGCGAATGGGGAGAAGATAACGCTAGTTGGGTTTGGCTCATTTGAGCGGCGTGAACGCTCCGAGCGCGAGGGGCGTAATCCCAAAACCCAAGAGACAATGACTATTCCAGCTACTAGAGTTCCTGGATTTTCTCCAGGGAAGCTGTTCAAAGAAAAAGTAGCGCCATAGATGCATTATTGCTAGTGGTCAAGCAATCGAATCACTGCTCCTGCTGTCGCGCTCGATTTTCTCAAGACAGCGTGGGGCAACGGCAGGGGGGACGTGGGTGTTGGGTTGCAGATGTAAAAAAAGTGCGATCGCTGCATTTATTCCGGGCATTCTGAAAAGATAGCGTTTACTCAATATAGCCATGTTTAAAGGATTCGGTCGCCCAAAGAAAAAATCAGTGCTTGAGGATAATGAACTGACCACAGGGATTGTAAAACATCCAGTAACGGGACTTTGGCAGACATGGATATCATTTACTGGACATGATATTCAATGTATTACTGCCCACAACAATCGAGATGAGGCTAATCTCTTGGCTAAACAAATAGCCTCAGCTTGGAGTGAAGGGAAATACAAAACCCAAGAAGAGGTGACAGCTTTTATCCAATCACTGCCAACTGATGCTGTCATAGACCCATTGCCTCAAAATATTGTGATGCAATTGAGTCAACAGGCATTAAGTGCAAAGAAGTAAGAAAAAGCGATGGATGGCTATACCAACGCGCCTGGGTGATCGCACCTTACGCTGAATCATCCATCCAACCCGTATTCTGAGTTGGCGCAGTCCCAATGCACCCAATAGGTATAGTTCCGGTCAAATTCACCGTCACACTGGGGACATCTGCCAGTAAACGTAGGATAGTCTGCTGCAAGCATCTAGATTCGAGATCAGAACGTGTTAGTGACAATATATAGTCCCTTGACTGTACTCAACCATCAATTATCATACTGAAATTGGACTTGCAGTTGGTTTTTTGTAGGTAAAAGTTAGCCCAAAAGATAAGAACTAACCCTAGCACACAGCAAACTAAGCAAGAGTTTAATAAAGTTCTCACCCTTGCAACGTCAGTGAATTTTTGATACAAAAAGTGTGAACTGTGGAGATACTAACCTTGGTAAACTAGTTTTAGTTTGAGGAAAGTTAAGGACTTGAATCACTGCCGTTTATTAAAAAGACAGCTAAATTTGAAAAGATGGAACTAGAAGAAATTTTATCCCAATTAGAAAACAATACAGGGAAATTTCCCCGTTTAGCTTTAGAAAGAGCTATTGAAGAACGAACAGCGATAACTCCCATATTATTAACAGCTTTAGAAAAGTTCAGTAACAACCCGGAAGAGTTATCAGATAGAAATGATTACATACTACACATTTATGCTTTGTATTTACTAGCACAATTTAGAGAACCATTAGCATATCCTTTAATCATCAAGTTTTTTTCGGCTCCAGGTGAAATCTCAATGGATCTGATCGGAGATATAGTGACTGAAGATTTAGGGAGAATACTTGCTTCTGTTAGTCACGGAAACATTGAACCATTAAAACAAATAATAGAAAACCAACAAGTCAACGAGTATGTGAGAAATGCTGCTTTAGAGTCGTTGCTAGTTTTGGTAGCTCAAAGAGTTACTCCTAGAGAAGAAGTTATACAATATTATGCCAAATTTTTCTCAAATGGAGTTGGGGAAGAATTTGATTATATTTGGACTAATTTAGTAACCAATAGCGCCCAGCTTTGTGCAATTGAACTTAAGCCACAGATTGATAAAGTTTTTGAAGAAGATTTAATTGACCAGTTTTTTATAGAGCAGGAAGATGTCAATGATTATTTTGAACTGGGGATAGAAGGGGCTTTAGAAAAACTGCGGGATAATTCGCGTTACTCTTTTATTGAAGATGTGATATCAGAAACGAAAAATTGGGACTGTTTTCAACAATCAAGGTTTCCACAACTGGATACCCTCTATATTAACCCAGACGAATTAATTTCCTGGACACCAAAAAAAGCTAAAACTCAAGCTAAAAACAAGAAAAAAATGCAGGCACAATCTCGTCGAAAAAATCGCTCTAAGAAAAAGTGAGTAGCTTCTAACCTTAATAGCTATATTTTGACTAAGTATAACTATTAAATAAGTGTGCGTTAGAATTTAACTAATGGCAACTTCATTAATTTAAGACGAGATCAAGCCATCTGAGATAAAAAGTAGTCAAGTGGCGAAGTTTTTGTAAGTAGGATAGTCGAAAACTTGCTGACACACACAGATTCTAGGTAAGCAAGAGAACTACTGTCAAAGAAACTGTATACAAACAGTAAAATTCCAGATTGGTGATGCGTAAGATTAATATTTACAGGAATCAAAACTATGGCTAAGGTGACAATTTCAATTGGGCTAACTGATGCAGAAATCAAAGCTTTATCGGCAATGCAGATTTCGGAAAATGAGTCATTAAATCACACAGCGACAAGACTTCTCCAGGGAATCCTGGGTCAGTCAAAGGCTGGGCTGGCGTTATCTGATGGTGATGAGATTAAGGAAATAGTTAAACAGGAAGTAATTGCTTTAGCTGCATCTACACCTGATGGGGAAGAGATAAAACAGGTGATTAGGCAGGAATTAGCCGAAGCGATCACCCAGATAAAGGGTTTAATAGATGAGCGTAATGGTGGAGTTGCTCTACCCATACAAGAAGACAGTTCTGTTGAACAGCAAGTCGTACCAGATTATTCAGCAATACGCGAAAATATCCTTTCTAAGTTGAAAACAGGCAAGCAGTCGGCAGCCAAGGCAATTGACGCTTTTATTGAGGAATTGAGTGCTGCAAAGGAGCAACAACAGCCAGCAGATGAAGAATTAGGTGTAGCTTAGAGAGGATTTTTCTGCTGACGGCTGGTGTCAAACAGTAGGTAGGTGGAAGAGATGTTTGAGATGCGTGCAGTCTAGAATCTTATCTACACCTCCTCCTCTCGGCTGTAAGTGTTCAAGAATTGGGAACAAAGCTATTATCTTTATTAACTGTTAATCTTGATACTTGTTCAAAAGTTTGATAGAGGCAAAGGGATTTATCTGAAGGGGTATAGGGTATTGGAATAATAGAATACTGCGGTTTGAAAATATAAAAATTGTTTTGAGTCAGAGAATTTATTTTAAATATTTCCTACTTGTTGAAGTTGTCGTTTAGTCTCACTCTCATAGTTACTGATAGCTCCAATGACTTGAAAAAGTACATTTACAGTATCATTAAGTACTATTTCATTCGAGTCATCAATAGCTTCAATAACTTCAAAAAGTACATTAGCAGTTTTGTCTAGGATCATTGCATCCAAAGCTGTAAAATCTTGAGAAGATTCAACTTCATGAGTGTCTTGCATAGTTTGTGATTGTCGCAGGGTTTGTTGGCATCCTTTAAGGATTTCCCGAATCTCTGATGTCGTCAATGTAATTTCCATTATTGTTGCTTTTTGTTTAGATAATTTCTTCAAACAATGCTCAACATTTAGCAAAGGTTCTGGCATAGGCTTGAGCGTCTAGTTCTATAATCGGTGTCATTTCATTTAAATGATGTCAGCAAGAATACATAAATTGATGACAGATTTTTGTATTGTCAGAAACTAATAAAACTTTTTTGATAGATAAATGCAGGGAATTTCTGACTATTGATATAAAAGCTGGTTTAGTAAAAAATACTTCACCCAGAACAGTAGCATTCGTTTGCTAAAATTAGGTTAAGGAAAACAACACTGGTGCTTATTGAGGCTAAAGCTAAGGGATTGATGATTAGTCGCTAAGCAAGTGTTAGCTAGCAGCACAGTTAAATGTGATTTACTGGGCTGGATGGAGTCAATAGCTCAACTAGCAGCCTTTATCGAGGAAAATCCTCGCTGTTAATTTCTGAGATTACTTGTACTTAAGCGCTAGATAAATTACAGATTTTGGCAAATTGGCAACTGATATTATGCTGTTGCAGTTTTAATAGAGATATCAAAAGCGCGGAACACAGTTAAAGCCCTGCATAACTTGTTCCGCTCTTAGCCAGTTGTAGCATAGTGCTGTAGCTCCCGCTCTACATAACTGCTACAGTACTCAATAGGGTTCAGTCACCGCTCTACAACTGGTTAGGAATCAAACGAAAACACATAGAATTTGTAGAAAGGTGGTATTGCTAACTATAGCGATAAGCTCCCGCCTAAGCATAAAGGCTATTGCGCCTCCTAAATAAAATATTTTAAGGTGTGTCTGCTAATTTTGATTGTCTCCACACTCCAACTCTGGATGCTTTAGCTATTTCTTGAGCTTTGGAAAAAGCTAAAGCATTTGGGCAATTCAACGTATTTTTATCGTGATAAGCCAAGCCACTTTTTAGCATCTCCTCTTGGACACTAATCTCAATTCCATCCTTGCCAGTAGTCACCACTTCTGCAACAGTATGTCCCTGAGTATGTCTTGCAACTGGAATAATCATGACTTGGTTATCAGCAGCAGCAATCAACGCTCGTAGTTTCTTATTAGCCTCATCGCTCAATAGTTGACCTTGCTTAACCGATAGAAGCTCAATACCACAAAGCTTAACTTCCATTTGACTACCATCGGTTTGTCTGACCGTGATTGTGTTTCCATCTGCCACATCAGTAACAGCCCATTCTTCAGTTAAAGAAATAGATGAATTATCCCATTTGTAGAAAATCGTTACAGTGATGGCGCTTGCTATGGTGAGCGCAGTTAAGGTAATCAAAAATTTTTGTAATGACTTCATGTTTGTTTCCCTGTTGTGAACAATATTAGAAGCCACAATCTCAACCTCATTCAATATCTACCAATGATTGCAGATAGCTAGACTGGAATAGGGAAAGAACTTTAATGTTATTGTTTTCCTTCATTAGGATACCAACCTGCCGGAATGACTTCAAAATTCCAAACATCTTTGAAGATGTATACGCGTCCGATCATTTCTGATGGAGAAAGTAAGTTTTTGTCGCCTTCGTTCCAATCTTTTTTATCAACTGTTCCCATAACTACATAGTGATTACCTAAAATTTGAGGATTTGTTTGGACAAAAGCAGCAGCCATCAATGGCTCAATTTCCTGTTTTTTAGCAATAATTAAGTCGCAGCCTGGGCAATACTTACACTGTTTGTTTAGTAAAAATAGCTGTTTAGGTTCAATGTGGATTACCAAAGGGAACTTGCGTAACCTAGTTTTACTATCGCATTTAGGACATTTAGTGAACGCACAATCACTATAAGGATTGAGAAAAAAGCGATGCCGCTTTTTAAGTGTTTTATTTGGATTTTTATTAACGCTATTTTTAACCATGCTACGATGAAAGCCTGATTAACTACATTTGGTTTTGTAACATAAAAAGGTGCTTGTCAGCTAACAGTGATGAAACAGGAAAATCATCAACTAAACCTATTCTCTGATATTTCGCCGACACCAGCAGTTCGGGCAGAGACATTGGTGATGAGCAAACAATCGCTCTTGGAATGGAAATCTCATATTCTCAACTATCAACAGCAAATAAGGGAAACCAAGCCACCCCTTCAAGCAACATTATTCGCTCTAGCGCCAAAACACTGTAACCCAGATGCAATAGAGCCACTTTCACTACCCCTTGTGCCAATGTCGTTTTACCGGATGCCAGCAGACAGCCCAGGTGAAGCGTGTATTTATTTCATTATTGACTCTGCTGCTGATCTGATTCTGTATGTAGGAGAAACCAGCTGTAGCAATAAACGGTGGAAAGGGATTCATGGCTGTAAAGATTACATTGTCATGTACCAAGACTTGCATTATCGCTATGGAATAAAGACAGCAGTAAACGCAGCGTTTTGGTGGGATGCTCCAGTTGAACGACGCTCTCGGCAAGAGTTGGAGTTAAACTTAATTTTGAAATGGCAGTCGCCGTTTAATAAAGAAAACTGGCAGCGTTGGGGTCAACCATTTGGTTAACAGGAACAGCGATGGCATAATTCGAGAACGATTAGAGATACAGTAGCGTTAAGCGATTAATTTTATTGCCAGAGAAACTATGCCTAAGACTTGGAATATTAAGATAGATAAATATTTTCAAGCCAGCCCCCATTGCCTGATAGCGACTGCTCATGTAGACACGTTCCCAACAGACCTGCCGTTAGAACCCAACATCAGAGAACCTAACCGTAAAAGCGCGACATATAAGCAAATCTTTGACTCGTTGACGACACAACCCGAATTATTTTTCTCGCGTCACGGTGGGATTGTGCTGTCAGCCTCGCAAGTTAAGCCCAATAAGAACAAGACTTCATTGGAGCTAGAGATAGAGGAAGTATCAGAGGGAGGCAGTGATGGCATCATCAACGGAGGTCATACAGTTTTAGCTTTTGAGCAAGCGAAAAATTATAAATGTGACCTCAGTAAGGCAAGAGTAAAAGTTACGATTCATATAGGGCTAGGCGAAGAAGAAGCAAAAGACATAGCGCTGGCATCAAATACAACGTCACCTGTAGATTCCCGTTCCAAAGTCAACGCTCTAGGTGATTACAAATTTATCAAGCAGTACTTAGCTCATTTGGAGCGGGAGCAAAATAGAAAATTCCGCATTGCCTATTACCAGAATCAAAGTGGCGCTCCCAAAAATGGGCAATGTAACGTTAACCATTTGTTTAAGCTGCTTAACTGCTTAGATAGAAACAAATACAACCCAGATGGTAGAACAAGAACTAAACACCCGCCAGTCAGTAAAACCCCTTCTGTGATTACAGACAAAGAGCGAGAAAGGTTCATAACTCTACTGCCACTACTGCAACAAGGTTTGTGGATAGAGCAAAGATTATACGAAATTATCCAAGAACACATCACTAGCCCAAGAAGAAAAGGTGTCAATGACTTAGCTTCAATTGATACCAGGAAAACTACCCTGCTACCAGACAGCAAATACTCATTTGGTTTTGGAGCGCCAGCAGAACTAGCGTTGCCGATAGTTGCGGCGTATAGAGTATTTCTAGACAAAGACTACAAATGGATTCTACCGTTTGATGAGTTCGCTGAAGATTTCCTACAACATCTGTGGAACAATTATTTCCGCAAATACTTAATCGCAGAGAAAACAGCCGGGAATACAGTCGGGGCAAAAATCTGCCGTAATCATGAAATTTGGGAGAGCCTGTACATCTCTGCCCAAAGTTATCTCAATGGACGCTTAATGAGAATGGTTAATGCCAGTAAACGTGAAGAATTAACGCTGACTTCTCAGTGAAATCTTGTAAAAAAAAAGCAATTAGAAGTAGTTTGATTAGCTCTAATTGCTCAATCCCTATTCACTGTGCGTTCGCACGGCATTTCTGAAACTCCTGCTAGATAAGGAATTTGACTAAAAAATCGGCTAAATTATCAAACGCTCAAACCCTTACCATTACAAGATTCTTATACTTGAGATGCGTTTGCGCTACCGTGCTAGTAGTCTGCCAACCCAAAAATATTAGGTGGAGGCAGGCGGGGGAGCAGGAGAGAGTATTATAAAAGTTTTTCCCTCTGCTCCTTTGCCCCTCTGCCCCTGGAGTTAACTACCATGCAAAGTTTCCTTGGCGCACTATTAGGAGCGCAGCTTTAGTTTAAATTGATGATAAATTTACCGTTAAATGAATAGTTAGCACTCGTGAGCAATCAAGCGATACCAAATGCTGTAATAAAATTTATTTTCCGAGATTGTCAAAGCCATGAATGTGAAACTTCGCCAAATTACATTTGAAGATAAATGGAATGGAGTTTATCTTGTGCTGTTTGGATTACTAATGATGGGCGCAGGTTTTTACGCAAACAACCAAATTACACATGAGCATGCTACCTTCACTCAAACACAGGGAAAAGTAATAGATATCGTCCATCATCGTGAGCGCGATAGTAAGGATAAGTTAAAAGACACCTATGCGCCGATTATCGAGTTTCCTGCTAAAGGCGCCCTGATTCGCTTTACAGGTCGGTATGAATCCTACAGAGCTAGTAACGGCAAAATAGTAGCTGTTCGTTACGATCCTAAGCAACCAGCAACTACCGCGCATGAAGTGCAATCATTTGAATCATTTACACCTTGGGCAGCTTTCAGTATGGGTGGGCTAAGTTTAATTTTTGGACTGTGCCGATTGTCGCCTATACGCTTGTCTTCAGATAAGAGTTAGCAATTAGTAAGGACTTTACTATGCAGTTTCGCCTGCCTAATAGCTGCTGAAAATTTTTTGAGGAATTGCGCTCGTTCTCCCCTAGTTCTTCCCGATTGCTCCCTAAATTCAAAACATTGACCGAAGAGGAAATCTAGAAACTACCTAGAAAAAGCAAGCTCGTAGTGAGTCAATAAATTTTGTATAAAAATCATTAGTACTTAAATATGCTCAGCAAGCAACTTCATTCTCTAATAAAACCTGCCCGGATTTTCGCTACGAATGCTATAGGTTTAACCCTCAGCGTTAGCCTTGTTCTTAACTCTAGTACCAGTCAGGCAGGTAAAAATAGTGCTGGCTCTGTACTTGCCGAACTTCAAGGCAGATGGCAGGTTAGTCATATGAATTCCCTCGTTCCAGTAAATCCGAGCAGTGGTGCCATCGGTGATGCAAATGGTATGATTGCTGAATACGAGATTAAGCCAGACGGTAGCTTGATCCATACTTTCTTTCTTCAACAAGCTCAATACGGTTGTACAAGAAGGCTAAAAACTTTGAAGACTGGGCGAACTGTCGTCAAAGGCTCAAGCGTCACATTCATCTACGAGGCAGGCACAACGAGCAGCGAAGACAGTTGTAACAGACAGTACAATTACACTAAGAAACTTGCGCCGAGCCAAGAGACATTCAATTTCACCTTGCAGCAAGAAGGTGAGAAAACGAAGTTCTGTTTCGAGAATGAGAGTCTTAAGGACTGTGCCGTCAAGCTGAACTGAGTTAGTTCGCTCGTATTTAAAAGAAATCGCTCGCTATCCTCTGCTGACTCCTGAACAGGAAATCTCCTACGCTAGGCTTGTGCAAGAGATGATGACAATTGAACAGCAGCGGCAAGCGATTGCACTTCAACTCAACCGACAACCAACCGCAGGAGAATTAGCTACGGCTCTTGGTAAAACTGAAGCCGAAGTGGAGTCAATTCTTCACCAGGGGGAACGTGCGAAGCAGAAAATAGTTACTGCTAATCTACGGCTGGTAGTTTCTGTCGCTAAAAAGTACTAGAATCGCAATTTGGAATTTCTTGACTTGATTCAAGAAGGTACACTCGGCTTATACCGTAGCGTTGAGAAGTTTGACCCCAACCAAGGATATAAACTTTCAACTTATGCTTTTTGGTGGATCACGCAATCAATTACACGTGCCATTGCACAGCAATCTCGTACTATTCGTTTGCCCAGTCATATTAACGAAAAGCTAAATAAAATCAAGAAAATACAACGAGAATTGTTTCAGTCATTGGGTCGTAAACCAACTGTAGTAGAGATTGCTGAAGAATTGAAAATTAAACCAGAGCAGGTTCGAGAATATATTCAAGCAGACCGAAAGCTAGTTTCTTTAGAAATGCGCGTTGGGAGTGAACAAGACACGGAATTAAGCGAACTTTTAGCTGACGAAAACGTTTCCCCATTGGAAGAATTAAACTCTTCATTGATGCGTCAGAATCTCAAAGAGTTGCTAGCATCGCTGCCCCCAATACAACGAGAAATACTAACTCTACGTTTCGGGTTAGAAAATGACCATCAACTGAGCTTAACTCAGATTGGAGAACGCCTTAACTTGAGTCGGGAACGAATTCGGCAGCTTGAAAATAAAGCACTTACTATTCTTCGTCGTCAACAAAGCGACATTAAGGAGTATCTTAATTAATTAGAATTGACTTATTTAAAATGACTCCTCCCAGAAATGGAAATGCAAACTTTGCAACTGGGATTAGGCTAGCAAATCACAAACACAATGCCCTGGAGTAACGAGATATAATTGGGGATGCCAACCTAATTATTTAAAAAGTCAGATAGACACTATCGTGTCTATAGCAATCCTACGTAATTCCAAAAATTAAATATGAATCCTACAGCCCTATATAAGTATTTAACTTGCGTACAAACATATTAACTAATACATCTGTAAAACCAAAAAGGTGAGATACTAAGGGAAAAATAATCCCATAAAGTAGATGCAAAATATGCAGCTTTTTGGTATGCCCGCGGAAAAAGGCAGATGGCTGCTTATTCCCCTTGGTGCAACCGTTTTACTCTGCCTGGGAACTGTCTATTCCTGGAGTATTTTCAGAAAACCTCTAGAAAAATTATTGAGCATTAATGCCACAGAAAGTTTATTGCCATTTACGGTTTTGCTAGTCCTGTTTGCGATATTGATGCCAATTACTGGTTTTTACATCAACCGCTTTGGTTCTCGTGTGGTGACAGCAGTTGGTGGTGTGATTGTGGGACTAGGTTATATCTTTTCAAGTATAAATGGTAACTTACAATTACTGAATCTTACTTACGGTGTGATTGCAGGTGTAGGTGTGGGTATAGTTTATGGAGTTCCTTTAGCGGTTGTTGCTAAATGGTTTCCTGATAAAAAAGGTGTTGCTGTCGGCTTAACTGTCATTGGTTTTGGTTTGTCGCCGTTAATTACTGCACCATTAGCCAAATCTCTAATTGATAGTTATGGAGTGCGGCAGACTTTTATGATTTTAGGCGTAGCTTTTACAGCGATTATTTTAGCGATCGCTACTGTATTAAAGACACCGCCACAAGACTGGAAACCTGTAGGATGGAATCCAGTTACCACAAAAGAAGGCGATGTATCTAACCACAATCAAGGTGCAATGGTACAAAATCAAGGATTTTACGGCTTGTGGCTATGCTACAGCATCGGCACCTTCTCTGGACTAGCAGCAATTGGTATTTCCAGCCCATTAGCCCAAGAAATTATTAAACTAGATGCGGCAACAGCAGCTAGTACAGTCTCCTTATTTGCCGTATTTAATGCTTTGGGACGTTTGTTTTTTGGTTGGTTTACTGACCGTTTTAGTCCTAAGTTGGGGGCAATTGTGTCTTTTACATTGGTATTAATTGCTTCTTTAATGATGCTCAAAGCAGGCCAAGGCGCGGTAACTACTTATTTAGTTGCATTTTCCCTATTTTACTTTTCCTTTGGGGGATGGTTAGCGATCGCTCCTACCACTACCCTAATCCTATTTTCATCAGCAAACTACGCCAAAAACTATGGCATTGTCTTCACTGCTTATGGTGCTGGTGCTTTAGGTGGAACTTTGCTGGCTGGAAGAATTAGAGATATATTCGGTAGTTACACTGTCTTCTTCTATCCGACTACAGTATTAGCTATTGTGGGCATCGTCTTAGCTGTATTCCTGCTCAAACATAGCTTTTCTAGTTCTACTGTCGCCTAAGTTGAGAGAGCAGTAGCCGCTAATATCTGTAGCTTTTTTACGTAACAATTTGATTTAGGCCCTTCCCAGTAATAAAATGTCCAGCCGTCGCTTTCGCCCCGAAGGGCGAAAGCGCCTAGATACCTCGGTTTTGCCAAAAATATTATTGATACGGCTGGACATTTTATTTCTTGGATCTCCCTTATCTTTAGACAACCTGCTCAACACTTACGCATGAATTTTCTTTATTGAGACTGGGTGTTAGAGGATAAGGGTATAGGAGTGTAAGGTTTTGGTCAGTTACACCTTCACACTCCTAAACCTCAAAACGATGTTTCTGGGGCAAAACGTAAAAAAACTATATCTTTGAGTCTTTTTTAAGATATAGGAATCCGATTTGATTTATGAAAAGAACACAATAAGATACTTGGCTCGAATTCCGCTCTTAATTGCAAAAACACCAGCATTGCCAGAATTGAACAGTATCGATTTCGCAGAGACCCCAAGGCTTACTTGGCTAATCTAGAGGCTATGAGCCAAAGCCGCTATCCATCGAACTGGAAACCAATTGCTACTGCTGTAAAGAATTCTTCTGATTGGCGTTGCTCTCGGTGTGATCGCCCTTGTCTACGCCCAGATGAAAAGCCTGTTGGTTTATCTTTATCCCAACGTCGGGTTTATAACCTTCAAGTTCATCATTACAACTTCGACCCCGAAGATAACCGTCCAGAAAACCTTGCCCCGTTGTGCAGTAGCTGCCAATCCAATTCGCAATTCGCAATGGGCTAACGCCCCGCTCCGCTAACGCAATTCGCAATTAAGATAATTAATGAGGGCTTGTACCCAGCACTTTCCTGTTGACCATCAATCTACAGTATGGTAGTGGAGTTTATACTCGCTTCTAGGCAACTAACCAATTAATTCACAATTTACGTTTTCAATTGCGAATTGTGAATTGCGAATTGCGAATTGGTATCGCCTGGGCAATTATCCCTGTTTTAGTATTTAGATGCACGGATATTGCGTAACCTAGATGAAAAACTATTATTAGAGAAGTAGAGCCATAAAGTTAGCCAATGCCCAGCAAAATAGTTGAAGTAAAAGAGTACACCGTCAGAGCGCATCAAAGACAGATCCACACCCGCGTTTTTAACTTTATTTGTCAGCAGTGCCAAGAACCCACCCAAAGAGAAACCTTTGGCCCGCGACCGCTCTACTGTGAAAAATGCCGCGCACCACAAGCACCCAAGAAAGCAACAGTAGTCCCTCTAAAGAAACGGAAGCCCAGAGCGATGAACTACAAGAGTGGCAAAGGTATAGCGGGGTGATTTTGTCAAAGGGTAGGCGTAGACGCGCCTTTGTTGGCTTGTCGATTGACATCACTCACACTTGAGTGGGGATTTCAACTGTGCATTCTTTATCAAATATGACCAGCCGCAAATATTTGTTGGGCAGTTAAATTCAGGTTGGGAAAAGTTGGGGAGATGATTTGTTCTGTTTCTCTAAACTGATGAGCTTGGTAAACGTTATCGACTAACTCATAAATGGTGATCACAGGTTGTTTAGATGAGCCAATGTAACGTTTACCTCCCAATCCCAAATAATCTGCAATCCAATACTCCCGAATGCCAAGTGCTTCATAATCTTCTACTTTACGGGCATAGTCATTTTGCCAATTGGTACTGACAACTTCAACTACCAATTTCACAGAGCTACCTAGCGTAATTACTGGCTCAGTTTTCCATAATGGTTCATTCGCCAAAGCTGTCTGATCAAGAATTACAACGTCAGGTCTAAAAGCCGAATTTAAACCTAATGGTTTAATTAGACATTTCATCGGAATAAACCAAGGCAAATCTAGCTGGTCAATTGCTACATTTAGCTTACGATTAATTAACCCAGCCACCTGTTCATGGAGTCCAGTCGGTTCCAAATCAATTAGTTCTCCATCGATTAACTCGTAGTGTACATCATCGAGATAGCCAGCTACGAATGCTTCAAAGCTAACATAACTTGTATTAGTAGTAGCCATTTGTCATAGTATTTCTGTTTTACAGCAGGTTGAAAGCTAACGAAACAGGTCGATATGGTGTTAGGTTTTGTTCAATACTCAACCTACAATTATTATAATTGGGCTGTGTTTAAGACTTGTTAAGGTCGTGCCAATACGGTTCGGATAAGCAGGGGGAGAAGAGGGACAGAGGGAGAAATGGAAGCTCTTGAGGAAATGGAAGAAGAATTAAAAAATGCCTTCAATATTTCCTCCAATTCTACCCCTGCCTCAAGAGATCCCAATTCCTCTCATGCCTCCCCTGCTGACCCCGCAACGCCAGATCAAGAAAGCTCGACCTACACAGCAATGCAAGGGTTGGTCAACTACTAATCAAAGGGATCTTCTAGGGTGTCAAGATAGGTTTGTAATCGCTTAGATATTAAAACAAATCCTATTTCGGCTTGGTTTTGAGGGTAATATTTGTAGCTTTTGGTTATAAATTTCACGTGTCGTTCTGGTGAAAGCCCAGCTTGGTCTGCTTCTGCTATGCATTCGTCCATGACGTCGCTGTGATCCGCGTCAATGTCGCCACGAGCAAAAACACAGATCATATCTGTTTCTTTTTCTAGTTTTTCTTTTCCTGTGTTGGCAAATATATGCTCGATTGTGCGAACAATCTTGCGGCAGTCAGTACGTAGATTCTTTAGGCGTATTGTGTCTTCCTCTGTGCAATCTGTGCCAGATTTCTTTTCCAGCGCGATTTGATCCTGGAGGGTAAACAATTTATTCTTGACTTCTTCGAGCCGCCGCGCTAAGTCTTCAATCGATTCTGTTGAATAATCCATGTTTTTATTTTTAGTTTAAACCTCCAATGCATTGCTAGGAGCAGATTGCTCCCCCTGCCGCCGTTAGCTCTTGCTTCAATTTGGGTGTGAAAACCACGTTTTATTAAGCGATCGCTACTATGTGTATTTTTTTAAGTGCCTGGACTCCATTCGTAAAAAATACACTGGCTTAATTTGTATTTTTGTAAGCGAGTTTATTTAATTGCTTATAATCTTGAGCTGACAAATCTGAGGTTTGCAGTGAATTCTCTAAAAAACTAGGATAGTTTTCAGCCTTCAATGCCCTTGGGCGTTCAAGCCTTATTTTCCGATGAAGAGGGTTTTCACGAAGCACTCTCAATAAATTGACCAAAACTAGAGTCTGGGGTAGAGTATAGGGAGATGATAAAATTACTGTACTTTTTTATACTATGTAAGTTCCGTCACTAGCAGTTTAATGCTCAGCTAATACTGCTACATCCCGTACTTTTATTGGTGACAAGTGATATAACTTCTCTGAGTAAAGTAGCTTTTCGGTCTCTCAATCGCAAATTATACAGCCTGATATTTTATTTTCGATGTGCCGCAATTGTTAATCCAAAAATATTAAATAAACTTATATTTTGCATTTGATATCTACAGATATTTATTAAATACAAAACATTAAATTTTGGCAAGAGAATAATTTAAGTTAAGCAAGCATTGCTAACTGTTTAGATATTGCTGTAAATTGATGTTCCTTTCGTTGAAACTTTATCAACCATTCACTAATCAATAATGGCTAGCCCAACTCCTGACTTAGTTCGTTGTTACCTACAAGAAATTGGTCGCTACCCTCTGCTCACCCCAGATGAAGAAATTTCGTATGCACGGATTGTGCAGCAAATGATTGCAATTGTTCATCAACAAGAAACACTTGCTCAAAAACTTCAACATTCTCCTGAATTATCCGAAATAGCTGCTGCTGTCAACAAAAGTGAAACTGAAATACAATCAATCCTGAAGCTCGGTCAACGCGCTAAAGAGAAAATGGTGACAGCTAATCTGCGTTTGGTAGTAATGATTGCCAAAAAGTACCAAAATCGCAACTTAGACTTACTTGATTTAATTCAAGAAGGCACAATTGGTTTACAAAAGGGTATAGAAAAATTTGACCCGAACAAGGGTTATAAATTATCAACCTACGCTTACTGGTGGATTCGTCAAGAAATTACACGCGCCATCGCGGAAAAATCCCGCACTATTCGATTGCCTGTTCATCTAACTGAAATACTTAATAAAATTAAGAAAGTACAGCGAGAAATGTTCCAAAAGCTTGGACGCTTTGGCACTACCGAAGAACTTGCAGAAGCTTTAAACTTAACCCCTCAACAGATCCGAGAGTATCTTAGCGTTTCTCGAACAGCCATTTCTTTAAACAAACAAGTGGGAGATGAGCAGGAAACAGAATTAGGGGAAATTTTAGCCTCAGAGAGCGTTTCGCCAGAAAAACTGATTACAACTGAACTTTTACGCCAAGACGTAGTTAAACTGTTAGCACCCCTGACACCTATTCAACGTCAAGTGTTGACTTTAAGTTTTGGGCTAGAGAATGATCATCAAATCAATCTCGCTCAGATAGGTAAACAACTCAACCTCAGCCGAGAGCGTATTCGTCAAATTCAAATAAAGGCGATAAATATTCTTCGCCATCATCACAATGACATCCAAGAGTACTTACTTGATTAAATAGAAATGCTTTAGGCAGTTATTACTGTTTCAGTAATATGATGTACTCAGATTACAAAACTATTGTTAAGAAGCAAGGATACTTTACTAATTAATGCCCAGCAATATAATTGAAGTCAAATAGTATACTGTTAGAGCGCGCCAGCGTAAAATTCACACTCGCATTTTCAAATTTGGATGCAAACAGTGTGAACAAGTAATGATTTTAAGGTAAAACAAGGGTATTTCAAATTAAATTAAATTAAATGCAATAAATTACATGGGACTCACCATTCACTACCACTTCGATGCAGGCTCTCGCCCTTTGACCGAAATTCGTCACCTCATTGAAGAACTCCATTCAACTGCTGCTGATTTACCTTTTGAATTTCTGGACAAGGAAATTGTTGAATTAGTTGGAGAAGAATGTCATTTGACAGGTTCGGGTGAAGATAAGTGGAGTCTGCTGAAAATTCGAGCAATGAAGTTTGATATCTCGAATCTTGAGCGCGAAGAATACCCGGTTCACATTATCGGTTTTACATCTTTGCCAAGACGAGGGGCAGAGGAGCTAGACATTTTTCTGTGTCGCTATAAAGATTCTAACGATTGG
The DNA here is from genome assembly GCF_038096175.1 of Nostoc sp. UHCC 0302. NCBI lineage: Bacteria > Bacillati > Cyanobacteriota > Cyanophyceae > Nostocales > Nostocaceae > Nostoc > Nostoc sp. UHCC 0302. The sequence continues at coordinate 96,815 of NZ_CP151100.1, read as the reverse complement.
GTTGCACACGCCAACTGCAAAACACAGTATGCTCAACTGCCTGAACATGGTGGAACTCCTAATTTTATACTTGCTCACACTATGATTGTGGCTCTACTTGATAAAGCGCAGTCATTGGGAATACTTGAAGAAGTTGTAGATGAAACTGATTACTGGGAGAATCGCAATCCACGCGCCTTAGCTAAAGAAGGGGAAGATTGGAATTCGATTACTCGCGAAATTGGAGAAATCTTAAAGGGTCTACCAAAGCAATTTTTAAGCGGTTTTAATTAATTAGCGCCCGCCACAGGCGGACGAAGCAGCGCCATCGCTTGGGGTGAGATTAGATATTCTCATTGAAATCTGGGCAATTCTCGTTATCCCACCCATGCGCGTGAATCGCGCACACTAACACATTGCCCCCGTACTCTTGACCGTGGTAATTAGCACAACCGATACAAGCTATTGGTCGGCTAACTTGATCATCAAAATCAAAATCATCATCCTCCGATTCATTTACTCGAACTAAGGATGTATTACAGTTGGGGCAGGTTTGGATATCTTGCCCCTTGCCTGTAACTAGACAAGTGAGCGGTTGCCACGAAGTAGTGGACTCACCATTGTTGTTAATATAACTAGTGAGTGACGAAAAATAAGGGTAACTGCATTGGCATACGACCACCTCACCATCAGTATGCGGATCGTAGTGAGCTTCTAGATATTCTTGGGCAATTCTCCAGTTCTGTTGCTTGGAAATACTCGCTCGTTTGCCTTCGTAGTTCACGTCCCATAGTTTTGAATCGCAGAAGATTCTCAAGCTAAATGACGTATAATCGTTAGCTAAATTTTCTAGTTCGCAATGGCTTTTAGCATCAACATAATCAAAACTGCGATGCTCAACTATTAACTTATGCTCACGAGGATAAGTCTGAATTATCAGATACTCCCCCTCGTAGAAAGGATTATATTTGGTAGCTATTCGAGGGTTGTAAAATAAGAAATCTCGTTCAGTATCCATCTTGTTTACCTATTTTCAGCCGTCAAAATCTTCATTTTCTATATTTGATTGTTGTAGAAACTCAATCCCAAAAGTGCATCCCAGATATACCATGCCACATATCCACGTATTGATGTTGCATATCCGATACGCCAAAGCCATTTCGGGTGTCAGGTTTTCATTATTTGCAGCAAAAATCAAAGCGGCTGTGGATGTGGCGATTGCAAGGAAGAACACAATTGTTTTTATGGTTTGAATTTTGTTAATCATTTAAATAAAAAGAAAATTATAATGTTAATTGAAAATATTCACCCTTTTAAAATTTTAAAAGAGTGAATTAAAAAAATGAAAGTGAGTTAATCTAACCAAAGCTTAGAGTTATTTCTCTGAAGTTCAACAGCAATATCAAATGTATACCATTTTAGGGGGTCTGAAATTACTTCTGGAAAATCTTTTTTGAGATTTGGATTAGCTCTGATATGTGGATCGTTTATCAGATTGAGCCGTTGCCAGTAATATTGGAGCAATTCAGATTTAGTAAATTCAACTTCTTGCATTGTCTTATTTTACTGTTAATGCTTAACAGAACTCAAGGCTAGTTCTTGTCAATACTAATCTATTGGTTAATTAAGTAGATTTTAACAAGGTTTTCAGCTATCTCTTGATTATGAAGGATTGCAGTAGAGATCATAACCCTGTTTTGTCACTCTCGGAAAACAATAATCAAAGCCTTGCTCTGAGGTTTTGATTTCATCAACATTTGAGGCTTTATTTCCTAATAAAAACTAAAACTTATAGCCAAAAACTGGAAACTAAAGCCCCGCAACCCTTTGGGCTATTGCATTCTCCCAAAGTGACAAAACAGGGATAATTTAAGGTTATGGCTTTGATGAAGAAAATAAACAATTCAACAACTGCCCAGTCTGCTGACATTGGGTATACTCTCGCTTCATTTGCTCAAATGTGACACACAGCAAAGCTACAGCTAAAACCAACAGCAAGGGATTGTCCTTAGTACCCGGATTTCTCACAAGTGAGAAAAAATCATTGAGATGAGTAAAACTTAAAGTAAATTATTTTATACAACACTAAACTATAATCAACAACAGATTATGACAACGTGTAAACCGAAACTACAAAGACAAATATGATACATTCTAAACAATAAATACTAAAGCAAAGATTATTGAAAATGATAAATAGACAGCCTAAAGCTAGGGTTAAATCAATGAAATCTACCCAAGTTAAAGCTAATAACTATAATTCCAATTAGCTGAAAATCAACCAGAACAGTTTAGCCGAGATAAATAGCTGTAAGCTGTTGCAAAAATATTCTTGTATGGACAATCTCTACTAATAGCGATTAAAATATATCGGCTATTAACAGTAATAACGGCTCCCAATTTCAGTAACTTTGTACGAACAGTTCCAACAGTAGCATTTTTGAGTTCGCTTGTTGTTAAACATTGCTCTCGGAGAGCGTTTATCAAAATATAAGCAACAGAAGAAAACCACAGACGTAGTTGATTTCCAGCAAATGTATGAGTACTAGTTCTATCACTTTTTAGTGATAACTTCTGTTCTTTTAAACGATTCTCCATATCACCTCGTGGGCAATACTTCTGGGTATAAAGTCGTCCTGGAGGCACTAATTTAGTAGGGAGTGAAGTGACAACAAAACGAGTACTTACCCCTGACTTACTATACTCAATTTTTGAGACAACACGGCGATTACGGCTCCAAGATTTTAAAGTTTTATAATCAAGCGAACAATACCAAACTGAGTTATCAACAAAGGCTGCTGCTTGTTTTTTCAAGTCATCTGACGGAGTAAATAAAGTTTCAAAAAACTCTACTACAGTTTCCAGTTTTTGCGAATATTCAAGATAAGCCCGGTATTGGGTTGGTTGGGATAGTTGAATTAACCGACTATTCTGGGCTAACCCAAAGACATAATCTACTCCAACTTGAGATTCACACCAACTCATAATATCTTCTCTCGAATACGCACTATCTCCACGTACAATAATTTTCACATTATCCCAACGTAAACGTATTAGTTTTATTACTCGTTGCAATTCTGATAATGCACCCGACGCTGGATCTACATTAGAAGCACGAAGCTTTGCTGCAATTAAATGTTTACCGCAGAAAATATAAAGTGGAGCATAACAATATCCTCTATAATAAGGGTTAAAAAACACTTCTTCTTGATTGCCATGCACTAAATCATCAGTCACGTCCAAGTCTAAAATTATCTGTCGTGGTGCTTTGGAGTAGGATTCTAAAAATATTTCAACTAATAATTTCTCTATAGCTTCTGCATCATGTCCAATGCGATGATATCGACTTGATGCTCTTGATTCAACAGTTTCTGGACAGTGTTCGATACGATTTAAAGTGCTTTTACCTGCTAGGACTGGTAGTTCTTTTTCTGAACCCATTATTTTCCCTAGCGCCAGGATAAACATTGGATCGTGACGCAGTTCCTCGTGGTCGTTTAAGTCTTCATAACCCATTATCAAACCATATATTCTCTGCGTGATTAGGCTTTCTACTGAATGGTCAATTCTATTGGAATCTCGGTAATCTTTAAAACATCTTGCTACTCGCGATGTAATTTCTCTTTTTCGGTCTAGCTCCGCAATTAAAGTCAATCCTGCATCTGATGTTACCCTCTCACCCTTGAAATTAACTACGACTGGACATGATTTAACTTGTTCAAATTTGAACTGTTCCGGTATACAATCTGTTTTCTGAGGGGTCATGCTTAAAACTGCTGGAATTCATGTGCAATAGATATTTTGGCAGTTTTTGACTCCTCTTTTCTCCGGCTTTGTGAGAAATCCGGGAGTAATCCCCAACCACCAACGCCATTCATGAAGGGGCAGATGTGGTAACGAGAGTTTTGGTAATGAGAAAAACCGTGGAAACCAAGAAAACATAATTTTATTCCCTGGTAACCATTCCGATTCGAGATTCACGAAGATGACACTAATTCTTGGATCTTGCTCCACCATTGAAGCAGTCTTGAGGGCAGATGGTTGCGCCTTAGCATCAGGTGTAAGAAAACCCATAACAATCAGCTTATGGGTATTGTTCAGTCCATAAAGGTTGAGTTGACCAACTGCTTGGTAGATGGTGTCGCGGTCAAGGTACTTCTTCACTTCCGCGATCACCCCTCCCTGCCAACTGGTAACAATATCAGCCCTACCGCCATTAGCTGGAGCTTCAACTTGGGTGTGGAAACCGCGTTGTGTTAAGCGATCGCTCAAATACTGTTGCAGGTGTTTTTCTTGCCAGGGCATAGGAAACCCGGCAGCTTCGACAAATTTAGAGGGGAGCATAATTTTTGGGTGTAGGCGTGTATTAGATATTGCTTGCGAGGTAATCAAACATTTTCTTTTTCTACCTGTACAACAATTACGAATTACGAATTACGAATTACGAATTATTTTATGGTTTGTAATTCCGGACTGAGCTTAGTGGTAGCAAGTAACCTTTGTGCAATGTCTACAAGCTCATTGAGCGAAGGAACAATGGCGGCTTGAGTTGGTGATGAAGATGGGTGAAGTTGATAAAAACCATGTTTACGTATAGAAGGAAGAACTTCTTCGTAAAGCCACTGCTGAAATGGTACAGCCAGTGGACTATCGGAACGACTAATAAAATAATAAAGCCCTGGTTCATAGAGAGTAGCCATTTTCTGTGTTCCACCAGGGGTCATAATTGGTTTATGATCCTTCCAGTGTGCCGGAACTTTACCCAAGTAATTAGAATAATTTCTTGGATCTGCTTGTGGATAGAGAATAGCTACGATATCAGCAGCAATCCATTCCAATTTTTCTGCTGTTCCTACGAAACGAACTTCTCTACCTTCAAACTCGAATACCAATAAATTCGACATAATTTAATTTTCTCCGGTAAAACTAAGCGGGAATAGTATCAAATCGATAAGCTTGAAATCTTTGATCCAACAAACCAGACTGCACAATACCGTCGCCACGACCTTGAAGTGAAGTGACAGCTTCACCCCGCCGCATCAAAATCATGCGTCCCGAAGTAGCGTCAACACAACGAAACGCAATACGGCAGGGCAGATTATCACGTAAATCAGGTGGCAGTCCTTGTGGATCTTCCTTGCTACGTTTAGCTCCACGCTGTAAACCAACAACGATGTGGATTTTTAAACCTCTGCCCCGGCGACCGACTTCACACAACTGTTGGTCGTATGCTTTACGTAAGGCATCTTCAAGCGGGACTGTGCCTTTATACTCATCAATAAGCAATATCCAAGGCTGTTCTAAGTCTAATTGCGCTTTAGTCATGGAGTTACGGCGATCGCACTCATTAAAATACTCACCGACAAATTCAAAAGTTTTCCCCATATCGTTCATAGTGATAGTAGGGAAGCGCTCGGCAAAATCTTCGTAATCGCTGACCTTACCACCACAGACATCGACTCTTGCACCCTGCATTAGCAGACAATAAGCCGCAGCACGAAGGAAGTTGGACTTACCAGAGCCGGTTACGCCTACCACTAATATTTGTGGTGTGTCTTCCGAGGCTAAATTAACGATGACTTCGCCATCTAAGGATTGACCCAAAACAATCAGGCGCTCACCGCTATTCCACTGACGAGTGGGAAAATCATAATAAGTCCTTTGCTGTGGTGGCAAAGGCACTTCCACAGCAATCTGTTCTGGGGCATAAATGTAAAAGGGTAAATCTTCTTTCTCACTAATGCCCAGTGCCAGCTTGCTTGCTGCTTTAAATTTCGGTAGTAAATTGAAATCTTCTGTTTTGACAGAGAATACTAATCTCTCATAGCTAGGGGCAATGTCAACACGCAGGCATTGGGTGTTGATTCCAACAACGGTTGCAGCTTTAGTAAGCCCGTCAATCTTTGATAATTTGGGTGGTTCTATAACCGCTGTAGTGCTTGGGGTAAATACAACATCAGCATTCTTCAGTTGTTGATGCGCCACTTGTGTTTGCAATTCTAACTGTCTGGTATTGAACTGAGCAGCAAGCTTGGCAGTTTCAAGCTGCATTTCTGCTTCACTTGCCGCCAGCAAAACATTACCAAGTGGTTCTCCATTTTGCAGCATACCTAAAGCCATGCGTTCGATAGCACCGTTACGTCCGGTAATATTAAGAACATCACTGAACAAGGGTGCTGTCTGTTGCAAGAGCTTGAGCTGCCTTTCGGTTTGCTTATCCGCCTCCTCAAATGACCGCTTCCTCTCGGCAGCTGAGGAAAGGAATTGCAATTGCTCCTCCGCCTGAGTATCCTTCATGGCGGCTAACATATCTTCTTCGCGCTCTTTATCGCTATAGAATTTTTCCAGTTGTCGCAGCTTGACCCCAGCGTAACTAGCAAGAGCGATCGCACTTATATTAAAAGGAATGAACGACTTCAAATCCTTGGGGTTGGTAGATAACATTAAAGTTAGAGCTACTAACCCACTGCCCCCGATTTTTAACCAAGGAAATAACATTTGCACCATCCAAAAGTTAATCCAACAGTAATGATTTGCAAGAGCATTGAATTGTCAGCCTTTCCTTTGGTATAAGTAATAACTGATATCACACCAATCACTAGGAAAGACCAGGGCAGTAGACTGATAAGTTGTGCAGTTGCACTTGCGATTAAAAAGCCACATATCCAGATGAGTAACTTACAGACTTGTGACATTTATCCCCTCGTTAGCTGTTAGCTGATTTAATACGTTGTGTAATTCCCAGTGATGAGCCGGAATAACGAGCTTCACGAAGCTGACGGAATCTATCAACCAAAGAAGTTGTCTGTTCTTCGTAGGGCGTAGGTTCTTTCTTGGCGGTTTCGGTTTGTACTTTTTCTTGCTTCTTCGCTTTTGTCTCTGAGTACTGTGAAGCAATTCGCCCCAAGCTGATTGCCAGGTCATCTTGAACGGAGGCTAGAGCAGAACGATTTGAACCAATTGTTTGGCGGAATTTGGATTCTAAATTAGCTAAAGTAGTCGAGAGGTTTTTCTCTAGTTCTGCGCTCTGCACTCGCGCTTCAGCTATATTTTCAGAGACTTCCGCTTGCTTCTCCCGAACTTTGTAGAAAGATTTGAGGTAGCGACTAACAGCAGTTGAATATTCTGCCCAGTTTTTAGCTTGAAACTCTGCACCCTTGGCTTTTTCAAGAGCAGTTGCCACATCTTCTTCGCTGAGGTCACCAAAGACTTTAATATCGACAGGCAACATATCAGCAATACGTTGGGCATTCTCCCAAATTGCTGATTCTAAACCAAAGTGAGAATCTTTAAAGACTAGAGCTTTACTTACATCACCGTTTAAATCAGAGATATTTAAACCGTTATTTTTTGGCGATTCTGGCTTTTGAGGTGTTGGTTTAGGCATTATTATCTAACATCAATTAGTGAATTACAAGGCTTATATTCGACAAACACATCATCTTCAAACTCAAGCCATTCTCCTCCAATCGAACGAAAGTAACGGATATTGTTTTCTAGCTTGACTTCCAGATTGATTTCAGGAAACTTAAATACGTTCTCCTTTTCAATTACCCTAGTTAATTCAACATCCCGGTCAATCATCACACCCAGACATAAAGTTACTCCCGCTTTCTTGTATTTTTGCCAGTAATAGGAGAATTCTTTCTTGTCGAGGAAATTAACATTAATCTTGGGAATACCTTCTTCAAACAACAGGGCGAAAATTCCTAATTGTTCGTAATGAATCTTGGCTATTCCAAGGTTGTTTTCGTAACACCAGTATGCTCTGTGGAAGTGGGCGGTTTGCAAAATGTTTTCTCCATTTTTCTTATTAGTAATTTGGCGACAGATTGCCATACCAACGACCAAGCTTGTTGGTTTCGCCATTTCAGTTGGGCAGCAACGATATCCTTCTCTGTAGGAATTATGCTGCCGTACTTCTCCAGATTTTCAATCGCTTGACGAAAGCTGACAACTTCATCCTCTGAAGATGGAATGTCAGGAGCGACAGCTGTCTTCAATCGCTCCATTACCCCTTTGACCGTTGCAGATTCTTCTTTGAGGCGTGTTAGCTCACCGTGCATCACATCAATCATGGCTAAGTTAGATTGTGCGATCGCTGCCTGGAATTCCGCCAACTGGGTCTCAATCTGTCGTTGTACCTCCTGGCTGATGATTTGGGTAATTCCAGCAACTTCACGGCCAGAGTTTACTGTGTCAATAAACTCCTGAATTTCAGGTGATGTAAGGTATGCACTCGAATTGTCCATCGTCTAAATCTTTCCACTCAAGAGTTACGCCGATACGATTTGCAAAAGTATTAACGGTCTGTTTCATTGTTTCAAACGGCAAGTAATCACAACTATCAATTAGTTGCTCTAACTCTACATCAATAAAATGTTGTTGTGCCGCAGCTTTTTGTTGTGCCTTCTTTTGAGCCATTTTAGCTCTAGCTTGTTGTTTCCCCTCCTCACGCGCAAGCTCTATAGCTTCTAATCTGGCTAATTCTAGTGCTTCTGTAATTGAGCGTTCTTTGTCTTTTTGTTGGAGGATTATGTATTTGTCTTGCACTAATCTCTGAATAATTGCCATTCGTAAGTCAAAGTCAAAGGCAACTTCTAATTCTTCAATCGCCTGTGCTGAGGTTTGTTCTTGATAAGCATTAATCTCTATCTTTTTAGCTTTAGTAATGCTTTTGGGTTGTTTATCTATTGATGTCTCTTCTGTTGATACTGTCAATTCAGAGCCTTTACGTGCCATGTTTTACTCCTTAGTGATTAGAATTCAGAACACATTCGTCAAAAATCTGGCTTTAGCAGTAAAGATATTTAATCATTCTGAAGGACTCAATTCTGAAGGACTCAACTCTGACAAATGTATTCTTGTATTAAGTCCGTCTAGTAATCGAATCATGCACACCTTTTTTTAGCTGCTATATTCTTCCACTCCGATAGTTCTGAAGGTGAATAATGCCTTCGTTGGCTGAAATGACCCCACTTATATAGTGTGCGTGTTGAAATTTTGTACCCATAGGCTGCTAAGTATTTAGCTAAATCTTTGCCAAGACACCCCCGCATCTGCCATCGATAATACATCTTGCCACTCGAATTGGTTTCAAGTGTCATCGCTCGACGTGACCAATGTTTCATCATTGTGATCAAACGGTTGACTGAGGGAAACTTTTTTGTAGGATTGTCATGCCTCCAGCAGGCCATATACACAAGTATTGATGCTAGCCCCTCCTCCACATAGCGTTCATACTTTGGTATTCCCAAAAACTGCTTCCAACTAGCCCAGCAATTCCTAGAGATGCAGCGGTTCATGATCTGATCACATGACTTTTTCACGCTCGACAACGCTATGAGTTTTGGAGCAGGTGTAGGAGGTTGTTTCTCTTGTGGAGAATTTACTGCTTCACAGAAAGCATCAAATACCTCATCAAGTTTGTATTCATTACTTTGCCAGTAGTTTCTCAAGCTCCGATATGTGACTTTCACGCGGGGATAGCACTTGCGATACCACGCCAAGCACAACAGTAATTCCGTTTGTTCCGGCGTGTAGGAGCGCTCGGACACCTTCTTGCCTTGTGGATAAACTCTTGAGGGGGGACAAAAAGGGCTAGAATGCAGATAAAATAAGCCTCATAGCCCTTTCTCCTTGTTGATAATACTTACGCTTATTAGGAGCTAGTGTCATTAACTCAGCCACCAATTCATAAGAATTTTCCATGAAATCGACCCAGTTAGACCCATATAATCCAATATAAAAACTGCTATGACGGCGAACTGTCCGCCCAGATTCTTTAATTCTGCCTACATATTTTTGAACACCCATGCGTTTAATTTTTTGACCAGATATAGTTGCAGCCGTGTATGCAAGTGAGATTAATAATATTAGGGAAATTAGCCTTTGACCTGATACATTAGTATCTTCTAAATTATAACCACCGCTTTTAAAATCTCTAAACATTTCCTCAATATCAAAACGTTGTTTATAAGCCTTAATAGCCGAATCTAAATCATCTAAATTAGTCAGAATAAACCAGCCCTCTTCCGGCGCAACTCCAAAACGTTTCCGTTTCCATTTAGTAGCGAGATTAAAGCTAACAAACCCTTGAGATTTCGTATATTTAATACCTTGGTAAAAGAAGGAAAGACCAGGTGCTAAACCCAAATCTCTTAATTGCAGCCAAATTTCTGGTTCTATTTCTATAAATGCGTCCTTTTTTAAGCGTAAGCAGAAATATACTTTCTGCTCTGTGAGCCAGTTAGCCAACTTTATTGAACAAAATTCTCGGTCTCCTAACACTACAATTTTATAATCCTTGAAAATCGGTAATGCTTTTTTAAATACTGCTTCTTGTTCATCAAAATTACTTGAGCCTAACTTGTCTAATAGCTCAAAATATATTGGGATAGACCTTTTGTCCCAAACCACGCTAATCATTAATAGATTAATGCATCCCCAATTAGTCCGATCTATAACTACATAAATAACTTCATTTAAAGGAAAATTTATTTCTAGCCAGCTTTTGATAATTGGAAACCAAATTTCTTCAACATTGATGTAATTTAAAGATAAAAATCGCTGAAGTTTTTTCCTTCTACTTTCAAATAGTATTGGTATTGGTAAAGCAGTCGCTAGCGCCTCAAGGCTAACAGTTTTAATAGATTGTAATAAACAGATAAGGAGTTTTAGTAATAAGTATTCAGTACGTCCAAGCTCTCGCTTGAGGTGTGTCTCGTAGAATTCTGGTAATATTATCATTAAATAGAGCTTATTGCGAATGAATGCTCTTTTTGTTTTACCACAAATTGCTACACTCGTTGCCCTATATCTATTTCAGGGTATTTCGTATCCCCTCAAGGGATAAACTGCACCCGCAAGTCGCTCCCAATCGCGCCAAGTGCGCTCACTTATGGTTGCTCCCCGAATCTTTTCACATTGGTTCTTGAGATTGCTGGATTGGCCTATCCAATCTTCTAAAACTAATGGCATAATTTCTAATTTATAATATTAAACTACTGTCACTCGTAAGAGGAAAATCTTTATTATTGCCGCATAAAAATTGGCAAGTTTGATGAACGCTATCTGTCTATAGTCTTACACTTTTATTTACTATAACTTTAACACATTGCGCTATTTATATTAAATATGAAAAGAAGATTTTTGCTATATCTGTTAATTTTATAGGTAAATATCTCCGAGAATATTAAAACTGTTTTATCGAACATCACTATTGTTTATATTCATAACCGTCAGCCTTTTGTCTAGTATTCAAATATTTAGGATGAACATCAAATTTTTTATCTAAAAAGTATAGAACAAAACTAGGGCGGAATCTAATAGCAATTCTGCCTATATAAGTCCCTGCGAATTTACCAGTTGGAATATTGGCTTTAACAATATCGCCAGTGGTAAAACCCTGAAAGTATTTAGATGAAGGTGCATGAGCTTTTGGAAATCCAAACTTGTTTGTACGGCAACGCTGACGAGTACCGTGACCTTTGGCTGTAATCGCTAGAGGTTTAATGCCCTTTATTAACAACTTTTTGGGTGTACTAGCTCCCACACACAGCGAATCAGCCCAGTGAGATTTTTCAATTCTATGATTGGTTCGGTTCCACTTAGTCTGCCCACCACTACCAACTTCGACTGGTAAACCAGTTTGTTGAAGTCTTCGGTATAATTCCCAACGAGTTACATTCACAGCAGTAGCGTCAACTAAAGGTTTTTTAGCTTGAGATAAAATCCGGTTTAATAATTCAGGTTTCTTTTTAAGAAACTCGATGATTGGTTGATTACCTTTGGATTGATTACATTTTTGACAAGCTAACGTGAGATTACTAACACGATTAGTCCCACCACGAGATTTAGCGACAATATGCTCAATTTGTAATGGCACATCTTTAACACTACAATAAGCACATTGATGCCCCCATTTGGTCAAAAGATACTCTTTAACTTCAAAACCAAATAACTCACCACGTTGATAATCTACACCTTGTATCTCTGGTTGTTCGAGTTTCTGTAAGTCAAATTTGACTAGCTCTTGAGAAATTGCAGTTATGGGGCAAACATGACGCAATCGGTTTACCCAAGTTAAAACATTCTCAATCCGAGATTGCAGTGATGGTGGTAGCCAACCTTTCTTACGTTTTCTGTTAAGAAAACGTGGTTTACGATAACGTGTTTTGCGTAAGCGTCGAGAACGTCTTAATTGCCTTCTTGATAACAGTGCTTGCTTAATTTGAAACCCACGATGGCTGATTTCAGCAGCAAATACACATCTATTCGTATTTTCTTGGAGTACAGTTAGACCTGTAACTTTGCTGCCTGGAGCTATCTTTACCTGATGTGGATGTATCACTGATTGACCTACTTCTCGGTCTTTAATTATTATTGTGAACGGATACTGTTTATAAACTGTTGCTCTCCCTTGTTTTAATAATTCTCTCGCTCTTGCTGCATGGCAGGGGTCGAGTGGTTGCTTGTTTTTATCTAATACAAAAACCTTGAGGGGGGACAAAATACCCTGAGATAGATACAGGGCAACGAGTGTAGCAATTTATGGTAAAACAAAAAGAGCATCCATTCGCAATAAGCTCTATTTAATGATAATATTACCTGAATTCTACGAGACACACCTCAAGCGAGAGCTTGGACGTACTGAATACTTATTACTAAAACTCCTCATTTATTTATTACAATCTATTAAAACTGTTAGCCTTGAGGCGCTAGCGACTGCTTTACCAATACCAATACTATTTGAAAGTAGAAGGAAAAGAATTCAGCGGTTTTTATCTTTAAATTACATCAATATTGAAGAAATTTGGTTCCCAATTATTAAAAGCTGGTTAGAAATATATTTCCCCTTAAATGAAGTTATTTATTTAGTAATTGACCGGACTAACTGGGGGCGTATTAATCTGTTAATGATTAGTGTGGTTTGGGATAAAAGGTCTATCCCAATATATTTTAAGCTATTAGACAAATTGGGTTCAAGCAATTTTGATGAACAAGAAGCAGTATTCAAAAAAGCATTGCCGCTTTTTAATAATTATAAAACTGTAGTGTTAGGAGACCGCGAATTTTGTTCGGTAAAGCGCCGCTTTCTGGCTCACAGAGCAGAAAGTATATTTCTGCTTACGCTTAAAAAAGGACGCATTTATAGAAATAGAACCAGAAATTTGGCTGCAACTAAGAGATTTGGGTTTAGCACCTGGTCTTTCTTTCTTTTATCAAGGTATTAAATATACAAAGTCTACAGGATTTATTAGCTTTAATCTTGCTAGCAAATGGAAACGCAAACGTTTTGGAGTTGCGCCGGAAGAGGGCTGGTTTATTCTGACTAATTTAGATGATTTAGATTCGGCTATTAAGGCTTATAAACAACGTTTTGATATTGAGGAAATGTTTAAAGATTTTAAAAGCGGTGGTTATAATTTAGAAGATACTAATGTATCAGGTCAAAGGCTAATTTCCCTAATATTATTAATCTCACTCGCATATACGGCTGCAACTATATCTGGTCAAAAAATTAAACGCATGGGTGTTCAAAAATACGTCGGTAGAATTAAAGAATCTGGGCGAACAGTTCGCCGTCATAGTAGTTTTTATATTGGATTATATGGTGAGACAGCGCTGCGGGAGGGTTTCCCTCCGCAGGCGACTGCGAACCCGAAGGGGTCTAACTGGGTCGATTTCATGGAAAATTCTTATGAATTGGTGGCTGAGTTAATGACACTAGCTCCTAATAAGCGTAAGTATTATCAACAAGGAGAAAGGGCTATGAGGCTTATTTTATCTGCATTCTAGCCCTTTTTGTCCCCCCTCAAGGTTCGAGATGAACTTCCGTTGGTTTTAAACCTTTGATAGCATCTTTTACAGAGATACAATTTACACCTTTTTGACTCAGCCAATAATGCGCGGCTGAGTCATTTTCCCAAAAGCAATCACTGTTACGCACTCTGAACACAATCCCCAGGTGTTCGTCGCCCTTGTAAACATTGTAAGCAGTCTGAATATCAGTACGTCCCAGGTAGTGGAGCCGAAAGTCATCTTGAGGCTGGCACAAGTCCACCGCACGAATCCCGTGATAATTGCAGTTACCGCAGCCACTTCCATTGCAGGTAGGGCAGATGGCGGCGGGTGAATTCCACTTGGGAATGCTGAAGTCCCATTCACCCAGGGGTTGCTGTGCTGTGGTTATTTCTGTAGTGTCGTCTGCCGGGGTGAGTTCTTCACTAGCTGGTGATTGAACGGTGTCAGGTAACAGAGCGAATAATGTTCCTCGCTTGTAATGCCAGCAGATATCGTTGAAACACTTTTGCCACCAGCCACGGCGGAATACTTCCTTGCCGTTGACCATCACCACCCAACGTTGAGTCAAGTGATTGTCGTCGTAGCTTATGGTTGCAATCAACTTTGAAGCGCAATATATTTCGTGATCGTAAAAGCTGATTTCAACAACTGTAAATTCTTCCGGTGCTACAGCTTGCGCTTGTGCTTCGATGTGATGCTCTAGTTGGGCTTGGGCAATCGCTTGTTCATCGACTTTGTGGAGTTGGGAGGATTGGTGAGCGTTGATTGCGTTGATCCAGGCATCCTTGCAGCGTTTGTCTGTAACTTCAACGGTAGCACCAATCTGACTGTAGATTTCTTTGAGCCGAGCTATGGATTTGAGTTGCAGCTGTTGTTGGGTATACGTTCCGTGTGTCATTATTATGGTTACTCCATCTGTAGAGGGTGGGAAATCTAAAAGGCGATCGCTTTGTTTACGAGACTGTGGCGGTCGTCTTTTATTTTGTTTCTAAATACATGGTAACTTTTTGGTAACCAAATGTCAACCACTGGTTACCAAAAAGCTGAATATTCCTGTTTACAGTGCTATGCTCGTGTTTACCACCTTGGTAAACAGATAAAGTAGATAGACAGTAGAAGTATGAATACAGAAGAAAAAGCAGACAAACGTCTAGCCGTGCGCGTTACACAGACCGTAAAAGATGCTTTTAATGAAAAAGCTAGGAAGTCAGGAAAAACTGAATCCCAGGCGTTATTAGCATTGGTTTTGCAATTTATTGGTGGAGAGGTGGAAATAGAAAGCGATATTAACACTCGACTGCAAAGGCTTGAAGAGGAAATCAGAGAATTAAAGCAAGTTCGATCGGGGGAATTAATCGCCTCAGGGACGAGAATCGCCTCCTGAGGCAAAAGCTAAAACAGATACAACAATTTGCAAAGGAAGACCCGCCCCAACCAAACAGGTAAGGCGGGTTTATCATTTAACACTAATACATGGTAAACCTATGGTTAACCGTGGTAACCTAAAAAGAGAAAAATGTTAAGGAGGATTATTAAAGAACTGAAGTTAAAGGGTTACCACAAACACCAGGGTTTACCAAGTACAAAAGGAGAATTGAAAGCCCAAATACTTAAGGGAAGAGAGCAGCTACAGCCAATAAATTAAAAGCCCCACTGGCCAGTTTCTGAGGCTACCAGCGGGGACAGTACATAACCAACTTTTAAGGCTATGAATTACTTAACGATACCAAATCTTCTTGTCGGATGCACAGGGTTAAATTGTATTATTTACGGTGATGCATACTTATCGCATAAGGTGATTTCAAGCACCTCTCCTATCTCTGAAAGCAGGAGAGAGCTATGCTGACACAAGAACCCGAACAAACCCCAGAATTTGACTACAGCAGCCTTAACAGCAGCATACTCGATACCTTAGCCGCCATCGACCGTTTCGAGTGGCAGGCAATAGAGGAATTACGACTGATGAGGGACAATCGCTATTTTAAGGATGCTGGGTACACCAGTTTTGAAAGCTATTGCGAGAAAGAACTGACCAGATATGGCGGATACCGCCGTGTAAGGGATTTACTCGCAGCTTCTAAGGTTGTTGACACTCTGCCAGAGTCACTTAGGGAAAAGATTACCAAACCCTCTCAAACTCGTCCCCTACTCCGGCTGGTCAAAACACCTGACAAGTTACAGGAAGTCGTTGCGATCGCCTCTAAAGAAAAACCGTTCCCCACTGCCGCAGATTTTGCTAAAGCAGTAAGGGAGGTAGTACCTAAAAATACGTCAAATCCAGTTGCTAACAGTAACACAACAGAGGAAAAGTCTAAAACGCAATGCTTCGACTGCGCTCAGCAACCATTGTGCCAAACGGTCAAAGTTTCATCACAATCTCATCCCCGTTATGGTGAATCCGGGGTGATTGAGGCAGATGCACCAAACACTTCACAGCAGATTGTCACTTTCAGCGATGGCGAGAGACTGCTGGTTAACAATCGTGATTTGACTGATGAAAATGACACAATTGCGTCATTTTCCAACGAGCGCAGATACCCCGAAGAATACGCCGAAGTAATTGCTGAGCTAAAAGTTCAGCACAGAATCGAGCTAGAGCGGCTAGAGCAGGAGTTGAGGATTGGCTTGCAAACAGAAGCTAATGCCAGAGCCGAAGCACAAATAAGAGAACAACTTGAATCATCCCAAAAACTTTACCAGCAGCAAAAGTCAGAGAACATTAAGTTACAGCAGCGCTTAGACGAAATGGAGGGGTTGAGGCAACTGGAACTGGAGAATCAGCGATTGCAACAACGTATTCAGGAATTGGAAAACGCTGTAGAACAACGCCCTGCCCAGCAGTGGGGCAATACCATGACGACTCAAGCTACCAAGGCACTGAACAAGCAGGTGAAACAGGTGCTGGAGAAGACAATTGATTTGCGATCGCTCGCCCAGGAACCACCCAAAGAGAATGCCCAGGAATGTCTACGGCTCATGGGTATGGCTTTGAAGAATCTCGCCAGTGCGATGAACAACACCCAAGCGCTCGAAGCTGCGGCAATAATTCTGGGGAGTAGCCCAACTCCCGAAGCGATAGCCTACCGCGCCGAGCAATTAGAAATGTTGCCCCAGGCAGTTAGCGATATTAGGCGAGTGTTGTCCAAGGCTGGATGTACGTGGCAAGATTTTCGGAGCGTTGCCCAAGAATATGAGGTAATTAAATCGGATTACTGGGCGGAATTGACCACTCAGGAAACAGAGTTAATCAAATCTCTAGAAAACTCATCTACTGAAAAGAGCACCATTGGCGTTGGTTCCATTGTCGCCCACGCTGACCCGTACCGAACTCTGTATTTGCAGAGGGGCGAAGTTGTGGAAGAGCTAGGGGAAACAGTAGTTGTCGCCTGGGAGCATTGGCGCAATGAGTTAAAAAAGACTGAGACTTATTCCAGGGACGAGTTGCGATTCTGGCGACCGCATAACTGAGTAGGAGAGGTTATCGGCTAGAGCGATTGCAAGCGTTAGAAACTCTGCAACCACCCTTTGAAATGTGTCCCCGCCGCAAATGGTAGACAACAGCAACATTTTAACAAACTTGCTAGTTGTACTGCCAAAGCAGAGAGTGATTTTTTAAGCAACTAAATATGAATACTCGCACCCCTAAAGGGGGCAAGCTTTCGTGTGTCAACATAAATAAGAGATTGAAATATGACTGCAACTATCACTCGTCCCAAGTCCAAAAAGTCTTCCGCCGCAAGTATTCCCCAATCCCCATACAAGAGGTTTCACGTGATTATTCCAATAGAAGACATGTTATGGGCTTCCCAACAAAAATACTCAATTACACAACTGTGGCAGGAATGTTGGACGGCTGACCCTTACGGTTCCCGGTGGATGCCTTTGTCTACTGGGCTGGGTTACAGTACTTTCATCGCTGCGAAGAAAATTTTGTCTGACAGTGGGCTATTCATTTTCAAGCCGGACAAGTCGATCCAGGACGGGCGTGAAACTGTTGGTTGGATGATTCGGAATTTGCATGGCAGCAGAATGAAGGAGTTTTGGGAGGGAATTGATTCTGCGTCACAAAAAACAGATGCTGAAAAACAAGCACCAAATTCTGAGAATACAGAGATGGATGCTGGTTCTAAAGAAATACGTGCTTTGTACAGAGCATCTATCTCAGATCAAAGTCAGTCAGAGCAAGGGTTTCAGGAACCCTCACGAACTGTTCAGGAACACCTCACCAACTCTCCAAAAGAGTTGGTGAGGTGTACTTCTTCCACGCAAAAGGAAAATACGCGTGATGAAGTGACGGCTGACGCGCCTTTTGGGGGCGCGTCGCCTCAGACTCTCGAGAGCGTGGAAGAAGAGAAAGAGTTACCTGCGGTAACGGACTGTACTTCGCTCGCGCTCGTGGATGCTGTACAAGGTCAGTCTGCTTTGTTGCTGGGAGAAAAGCAGGATTGTCGTGTTGAGGCGAAAAATCCTCATGAAGGCACTTATTCTGCCGCGCCCGTTGCCCCTGATTTTGAAGAACCAGCCTCACCTAGCCTTTCCACTTCGTTAACGGTTGAAAATTCGGTTTTTCGTGTAGAAGTCAAAGCAGATAACGTTGACCCAGTTTCCGCCGCGTCTGCCCTCTGTGCTGACAAATGGTCAAATGAAGCGATCGCAGCACGGTCTAAGGCTCGGCCAGGGCGGATGCAGAAACTTAAGCTGGCGGAAGTATTGAGGGAAAATACAGGGTTTGAGTTTCTTGCGGAATGTTGGAATGATGATCCTGCTTTGCAGATTGTGGTCAAGAAGTTGGTAACGAAGTTTCCGCAGTGGGGGATTGCTTGTGTGGATGGGGTGTTGGTTGATTGGGAACAGTAGTGAGTCTGTACAATCAGCTGACAGTGCCAGGTATATTTCATAATTGATGCATATGAGTATCTTGTTTAATAGTCATTTGCTACTATTTACAGTATCAAGCTGGTCGCTTATTGAGAAGACGAAATTATTGTTGCACTAAAATTGCATTTGGTTAGCAATTATCTTGAAGCTAGCATAAAGTAGTTATTAATCAATTATTCATGTCATGAGACTTGATAATTTGAAAATTTTAGTAATGCAGTTTCTAAAAGCAAGGATGTAAGCAATGTCTTTTAATAAGTGGGCATCTAAAGTTTTTGTATTTCCTTTGTAGCTTTTCTTGAGTCGAGTGGTTGAAACGGCAATATGGTTTGGATGTTGAGTATGGGACAGTCTATGTTTTGGTTCGATATCGATGGGGTGCGAAATAAAAAGTATAGCCGTAGCCATCAAAGTTAGGACAAGTCAGCGATAAACGCACCTTCAACAACATACATTGTGAATTGATTGTTGTCCTAAGCTTCCTGTCCATTGCCATACCACGTCCTTAAAGTTGCCAGCAGGACGAAGAGTTGATATCAGAATAAAAAAAACTCGGTATAATTTTATCAACTTTCTCAAAACTGTTTTCCAAAGGAAAGTGTGTTCGCTACCTGTATCAGGATGAAACTAAAGTAGGACTCAAAACTCTTACAGGAAAAGTGATTACTGTTTCAGGCGTTAAACCTACTGTTGAGGTGAAATGGACAAGGGACAACTTTTGGATTTATGGTGCAATTGAACCATTAACTGGAGACTACTTTCTTTATGAGTACCCAAAACTCAATGGTGAGTGCTTTCAACAGTTTTTAAATTGACTATCCCTGCAATTAGGTGACGATCATGCTATTTTGCAGATCGACCAAGCACCTGCTCATACAAGTTCAGCGATTTGTGGTACAGAAAACATTATCCCTCTGTTTCAACCACCATCAGCATCTGAACTCAACCCTATTGAAAGGCTTTGGCATCTGCTTAAAAAACCACTCAAAAATCAATTTTTTTCTTTTTTATAAGCTTTACGCGAGTAAAATATGAATTGAGACAGCAACGATTGTCCAACTCAAAAAATTAGCAGCGAAAAGCGGATTAACCGTAGACGATGTGAGGTTTCTCGTGATTTTAAACAGAGAAAAAACATGGATTGACGCGCTTAACTCTTTAGAAATTGAAGAAACCAATAAAGATTTTATCGACGAAATCACCATATCAGAAACAGGCTTATCAAAAAGACAAACTAACAGGATTGTTGGTAAATATTTAGCAATTTTGACCACTACAGAAGCCATAGACACAGCAGTGAAAAAATACTATCGGTGGCTCAAAGACCGAAGTACAACCAACTCTATTCAATTAGATTTGATTAACCTTTATAAAGATATAGAAATCTATGTAGGCAAAGATCCTAAACATCACGCGGTTTGTAGGATTAAAGCCCTGGCAAATATAGCTCGAAGGGAACGAGGACAAAAGGAACGAGAACAAAAGACAAAAAAGTTAATCTAGAAAAAATTGCGATGGCCACAGGTAGTGCGCGGTAAAAGTTTGTTGTTTAAAATCCGATAAAAAACTGTATCTGCATTCTACAAAATAGTCCTAACGCTTAATGGTGCAAAAAAGTTTTGGATGATTCATATATGGGGAATTTTACGGAGAAAAGGGTGACGTAGAGGGGGACAGCATGGGATGCTCAAGTTTCCACACAAAAAGCTCCCCCCATGTCAGTCCCCCATCTTTATCACCAATTGCAAACTCAAGTAAGCCAATGGATTCATCCCCAAGACCAAAGACATCTAAAAGTGTTTTGTAAAAATGTGACAGCAATTTTACAAGCTCATAGTACCTGTCTGAGCTACTGATTGCCCTATCTGATTCATTGGGGCTGCAAAGCCCGTAGCCAGATGGAGCGTGTTCATAATCCCAAAGCCAACGCCGAAACCTTCTATTTCCCATTGTTAGAGGAATTTCTTACAGCATGGGAGGGAATGGCGATGACACTGACACTCGATTCTTCAAGTTTATCAAGGATAATACTACTGGTATGAATAGACAGGGTTAGCGCGTCTCAAACCCTATTGACAGGCGGATAATAGTACGGAATCAGAGTTTGAGACAGCAGCGGCCAACACAGAAATCATATGGGTGCAACCTCAAAAAGTTGGGTAATGAAGGGTAGCGTGAAAGGCACAAAAAAAAGTAGGATGCCTGGAAACGATGTTTGGGATGATACCCAAGCGACCAGGAGTTCCTACATTGAAAAGTAATAACACTATACCTACAACACTAGACCTAGCTCAATCCCTAAAAAACTTCTCTCAAACAATCGCTGAAGCAATGTCACTATCTGATCTTTCCCAGTGGGATGGGCGGACACTGCGTGAGCGTGAACAAAAAATTAGACAAGCAGCCTTAATATTGGCAGGAGAATGTATTGCTTTGCTATTAAACAATCTGTCAAATTCACCTGAAGCAATAAAGACAGCGAAACAACAAACACAAGGATGGCGGCATCCAAAAAGCCAAGGGAATGGGCGAGTTGAACGGCAAGTACTATGTTTGGATAATGTTATAGTATCTTTGCGGCTACCTTATGTAGTAGAACGGTCAAAAAAAGTAGGACTGAAACGTCGAAAAACAAAAGGACAGGGGTTTTGTCCGTTTTTAAGATGGTTAAGCATGAAAGAAGGTATTACGCCTTTAATTTGGTCTACTGTGGCATTTAATGGGTCAGTGAGTGGTTAAGAAAGCGATTGCCCAGCAGACACTTGCTGATTGGGGCATAGCTATGAGTATTAGACGAGTTGAGCGTTTAACCTACCATTTCAATAAACAAGGGTTGAGTGTGCGTAACTCTCAATTATTCCATTTTAAACAGAGGACGTTAGAAATTACACCTGTTTTAAAAGGTCATCGAGTGGTAATTTCTGTAGATGGAGGACGGACTCGGATTCGGAAAAACAACGTTGGTAAAAGTCATCAGACAACTAATCGTCATGGTTATAAAGGTGAATGGACTGAACCAAAGCTACTAACTATTTATGTAGTAGATCAGGATGGTCAACGCGTCAATACTACTGAAATTCCTGTAACCAATGACGGTACTTATGGCAAACTTCAACCTTTCTTGTCACTGTTAGAAATGCATCTGGTACGTTTCAATACCTTAGCCAATTTACGAGGTTTCAATGCCTGTAGAAACGGGATGAATACGTCCTAAAGAAGTAAGCTTGGTAAAAATCTGGGTTAATAAAATAGGCTCAGGCATTTCAGGAAGCATTTTTAAAATTTCATGGACATATCGAAAACCGCGATAGTGAGCCTTAAGATCAAGAATGCCGGCATCAGGATTAAGGAGACGAAAATCTGCAAGAATATGATGGGATAAGTTAACCATAAAGAATGCTAGATTAACAGCATTAGTCACAGCAGTTTGGCTTAGATTCATAAAATCTTCCAATCCCAAAAATTGTTTGGCATCACGGAAGTTAAACTCGATTTGAAAGCGCAGTTTGTAATAGTCAACTATTTTCTCATATGACAGTTTTAGGTCGCTGGAAAATAGAATTACATGACTACGAGCATTAGTTTTAAGATTGGTCTTGACTAAAATAACTATATTCAGTGCTTGGGCAAATTCTTTGTGGAGGAGAGTGCATTGATAAATATCAGTTTTGATATCGTCTTCAATAGTACTTTTACACAAATACTTGTCAGGTATGTTAAAGCAGTCAACCTTATCACCGTATTTACGACGAGAGCGTTTACTGGAGTCAGGATCTTGATAGGGTATATACAACGCCGAATCATGGCGCAACTTGGAAATTATGTGTAAGTTAACTTGTCGAGCCATCTGTAAGGCATTATTGTTTCCAAAATGACCATCTAAGACTAAGTAAGTAAGGGGAATAAATTTAGCTAATAACTTAAATAACGACTTAATCATTTTCTGAATTCGGAGTAATTCAGATGTGAGAATTACCTGGGTTTTATTCTTGTTTTTACTTCCTTTTGGTCGTCCACGCCCACGTTTCTGTTGCGGTTTTATTTCTTTGGTTGGTGACAGGCTACTTTTTTCTATATCGCTCTTTATCACCTGTTCTATCTGAATCGGAAATGAGCGCCTTTGCTCAGCACTGACTAATGATAATGTAAAAAAAGATAGCCCTGATATGGGTTTACTAACCAAGCTAGAAAAAAATCTATCCAGCCCATAAGTTTGTTTCCCTGATTTACTTATTACAACTTCATCTCCTGCTAGCAAATATACCTCATTCCCACGAAATAAATGCTTGCGAAAAAACAACCAAAACAACGTTGCCCAAGGTATTACTGTATGGAAGAACCTCAACATCGTCCTATAACTACCGCCAACGCCTGCCCAACGAGAAATTCCCAACATGGTCACTCGGCCGCTCATTGGTAACATGGCCAGAATTATCTGGTTCATTCGGCGCATCGTCGTCGCGTTGATCTGCGGTAGCAGGCATTGTAACAGTGATAGGATGTCTGGCATGGGTGGCTTGTAGTTTTTGAGTTGTCGTTGTGAGAGACAATAACTCTACTACAAAGCGCCCTATCTCTTCACCCTCTTCTTTTGGCTAAGGTATTGACGTTTAGGAATCAATTTTGCATCTGAGGTTTTATTAATTGCAGATGGTGAGTCCAGTCGGCGGTGTCGGTTTCCGTCCCGTCGAACTGGCGAACCCGAAGGGTGCAAAGTGGATTTGGCAACATATCCCACCGCTACTACAACGCCTTGGTTGCTCCTTACAATCTACACACCAGTTACTTGACTTTTACCACGCCACAGAGCATTTACATACTTTCCGAATGGTAGTTCTAGAAACGTCTCTAACCACTCTTGTTTATTAATTCCATACTCCTCGATATCTTCCCAACCTTGCGCTCCTGCTATTACTCCCAAAATCGCTACGGTAATGATATCAGTGAGTAAATGATATCTCGTCCTTTCCACTCTGGGGTCTTTCACTTTTGTGAAGTATTCCTGAAACCTACTGGTAATATCAAAGCTATCTACGCTGGCTGCAAAAGATGTTTTAGTTTTACTCTTCTTGTATCTCAAATCCCGTTGACATTACTTTGAGCATTGGCGCATTGATGGGACTTGGCTCATGATTCACGATCAACTCAGAGATTGGACTCGAATTGAGATAGAACGTCACCCAAGCCCATCCGAGGCAATCATTGACAGTCAAAGCGTTAAAAGTGCAGCAATGGTGAGTCAGTCAGTTGGTTTTGATGCAGGTAAAAAGCTGAAAGGACGTAAGCGATTTATGACTGTCGATACCTTGGGATTAGTGTTGAGGGTTTTAGTGACAGCAGCTAATGTCGGTGAAAGAGAAGGAGGAAAATAAGTTCTCAAACGGGTTAAACAGTCCAATCAAAAGATATCTCGCTTGACGACTATCTGGGTTGATGGTGGCTTTGATGGCGAACCATTTATGCAATGGGTGATGAATTTTTGCCGTTGGATTGTGCAGGTAGTTTTGCGCCCAGAACAAACCAAGGGATTTATTTTGCTCAAAAAACGCCCTTGTTGTCGAGCGCACTTTTGGTTGGTTGATGGGATGTCGCCGATTAGTTCGAGATTATGAACTACTACCTGAAACATCGGAGACTTTTATTTATATTGCCATGATCCGTATCATGGTGAGGCGTTCAGCATAATTTCTGACCTCTAAAAACTTTTCAAACATCCTCTTAGAAGTTTTTTGAATTCCTAGTATTTAGTCTTTTACAAAGGTGTTAATCAGCATTATAAATTACTAGTATTTAGTCTTTTACAAAAGTGTAATCAGCATTATAAATTACTAGTATTTAGTCTTTTACAAGTGTATGTTAAAATCCAGACTTAATACGTAAGATAATAAGTATATAAGCATTAACTTTAATTCTTGTTGCAGCGAGATTGCATAAGACTAACAATTAGTTTGAACTTAGTCTAAACTAGCTGTTAATTAATCATTCACGTTAGAAGATTTGATAATTCAGGCATTACAGTAGTGTATTTATAAAAGCTTCTGAAATTAAGGTTATGCCTGATTCTTACCCTCTTAGCAAAAGACTGGGATGCTCCCGATTTTGAGCCTTTCCCTAGATTATCCTAAAAAGGGTATAGCCACAAAGTAGAATGATTATCAAACTTGTAAATGCTCTTATTTTTTAAGAGCTATACTTCAAGCTTACGGTTTTCATCTTTCCATACATTCTCCTAAAAAAAGGAAATCTACCATAGTCGAATCCTCTCTACAGAGTGCCATTAATCATGAACAATCAAAATATTGCAATTAATCATAAAATTAGCAAATCTAGCAAAGCTTATCTAGATTTACGCGCGCCTGCATTTTTTATGCTGCGGAGAGAAGCATGGCAATTACTAACATTGGTTTTAGTAGACTATACTCTTCTATCCCTTGCTTGGCTTTTAGCTGAATATCATACTGATTATGTACATTTACCTTGGGATGCACCAAACAATTATATACGTTTGTTAATAACTAGCGTTATTCAAATAGGATTACTATTTATCCAGGGAAGTTATCAAGCTGATCAAAAGCACTATGATTATTTAAATCTCATCAAATCAATTACTTTTGCTCACGGCTTAATCCTACTAATTTCTTGTCTATACAAACCAATCATCGAGGTAAATCAACCACAGCTATTATTTTCTTTAGGGATGAGTATTACTTTTATTTGCACGGGCAGAGTAGTATTCAACATTACTCTTGAATATCTAAAGAAGAAGCAAAAATCGGTTAATTTAAATCCTGCTTTTATAATTTGTAATCCTGAAAGCAGCGAAGAAATTATTAGTATGATTAGAAGGGAAAACCGTTATACTATAGGTGGAATAGCAGGCGCTAAAGCATTAGACAAAAATTCTCGCCGTGCAACTTTAGAAAAGCTTAAGCAATTAAATGTAACAGAGGTTTTTGTCTCATGGGATGCCATAAAAAATAGAATGTTTGTCTGTTGGCTATTTCATGCATATGGTATAACAATATATATTGTACCAATGGAATTAAAACCAACTAACAGAGACTTAAAGTCTGCTAAGTTAGGAGGAATAAATTGCCTAACTTTTTCGTGTCCTATAATTCCAGGAAAAGATTTTTTAATCAAGAGGGTTTTTGATATCTGCGCTACTACCCTGCTTTTGATGTTATTGTTCCCTGTATATGTAGCAATTGCTATAGCTATTAAGCTTGATTCTCCGGGTCTCATCTTTTTCAAACAAACTCGTATAGGTTTGCACGGACGACCATTTAAAGTATGGAAATTCCGTACAATGAGATATGATGCAGAAAAGCTCCAAAAAGAATTGGAAGCTTTAAATGAAACTAAAGATGGGATACTCTTCAAAATTAAAGATGACCCTCGTATCACCCGTATAGGCAAATTCCTTCGTCGTTATAGCTTAGATGAATTACCACAGCTTTTTAACGTATTGCGTGGAGAAATGAGCCTAGTTGGTCCTCGCCCTTTACCAACTAGAGATGTAGATAAGTTTTCTGAACATCATTTCATCCGACATGAAATTTTACCCGGTATTACAGGTCTTTGGCAAGTTTCAGGACGCTCTGAAATTATAGACTTTGAAAAAGTAATAGATTTGGATATTAGATACATTGAAAATTGGTCGCTTCAATTAGATTTGGATATTTTGTTTAAAACAGTTATGGTGATCCTTAAGAAAAAAGGTGCGTACTAACTAATGGATGCTATGGAACAACATTAGTCATCAATAATTACTTGAAAATTGACTACAATTCAGAAAAAAAATGAAAAAACCTGTAATTGCTATTGGGTTAGATGCAGCAGATCCAGTATTAATAAAAAAGTGGATATCGCAAGGATATCTGAAAAATATTGGAAAACTGCAACAGCAAGGAACTTACAGTAATCTCAAAAATACAGTCAAATACTGCGGTAATCCAACAGAATTTTCGGTAACTGAGCCATTATGGGCAACATTTTCCACAGGTTGTAAACCTAATACAACCGGTTACTGGGAGAGCTTTAACTATCATCCAGAAAAATATGATATTGCATGTGATCTAGCTCTTAGTGGTTATGACTATAAAGAATATCCTCCCTTTTATGCTCTAGGAGATAGTTACAAAGTAGCAGTATTTGATTTACCTGTAACAAGGCTTTCTGAACAAGTAAATGGCGTTCAAATTCTAGGTTGGGGAGGGCATTATCCCTACACACCTAGCTATTCTAAACCTCCTGAACTTTTACCACAAATTATTCATCAATATGGCAAAAATCCGATTCTCTTTAATGATAATGGTATTTGGTGGGATAAAGCTTACATCAAATGGTTGAAGCAAGCACTTAAACAGAGTACTGCTAATCGGGCAGCGATTTGTTGCGACTTACTGAGACAACAACCTTGGGATTTGTTTTTAGCAGTTTTTGGTGAGTCGCACACTGCTGGTCATGACATATACAACTACAGTCAGTCAGATCATCCTTTATATCCCTACCTAAGTAAAAATGCCACTGCTTCTGACCCATTACTCGAAGCCTACGAAAATATTGATCAAGCCATAGGAAAGATATTAACTGAAGTTCCTGAAGATGCTTATGTATTATGTTTTTCACTTCACGGTATGGGGCCCGGCTACAGCGATATGCTGAGTGCAGCGTTTTTACCTGAAATACTGTATCGGTTTAATTTCCCTACAAAAGTAGCAATTGCCCCAGGCAAATTGGGGCTTACTCCTCCACCAATAGTTACAAATCCCATTAGGAATTCTTGGCCGGGAGAAGTGTGGAGCAAGAACTACGAACCCAATCCGATTAAACACCTTTTAAAACCTTGGACTCCCAGTCAGTTTTTACATTCAAGCCAAAATGGTTTGGCTTCTCCTTACCCACTGATGGAACAGTCAGTTCCTATGGGTTGGATGCCTGCTCGATGGTATCAACCTCTCTGGCCTCAAATGAAGGCTTTTGCTCTACCCTCTTTTACTAACGGACATATTCGCATCAACCTACAAGGAAGAGAAGCAGAAGGCTTTGTTAAAGCTTCTGAGTATCAGGCTCTGTGTGATGAACTGACCCAGGTACTATATCGTCTCAAAGACGCTAGAACTGGAGAACTCATGGTTAAACAAGTAGTGCGGACACGGCAATCTGCTCATGATAATGATCCTAAGCTGCCAGAGTCTGACGTGATAGTTGTATGGCATGAGCGAATGACTGATGTCATTGATAGTCCTGACTTTGGACGCATTGGCCCTCTAACTTACTTTCGCGCTGGATCTCACTGGAACCGAGGATTTGTAATAGTAAAGGGACCAGATATTGTTCCTGGTTTGAATTTGCCAGAGAGTGAAGCTGTAGATTTGCCTGCGACAATTTTGCAATTAATGGGGGCACCTATTCCTGACTACTTTGAAGGCAAACCTTTGCTGAGGAATTCATCCCAACTTGCATTTAGAAATAGCTTATAGAAAATAAAGAAGATGAGGAAGCTTTTTGATAACTACTTTCTTCCATCTTCCTCATCCTTCCTAAGTCTCAGTTACTATCTTTAACCGTTTTTTACACTTGGAGATACAGTTATGAAACCCGAAGTATCTGTAATAGTGCCGGCATACAATACTGAAGCTTACATTGCTCAGGCAATAGAATCAGCTTTAGGACAAACTCTAAATAATATTGAAGTTATCGTCGTAGATGATGCTTCTTGCGATGATACCACAAAGATAGCAAAAAGCTTTACTGATAAGCGACTAAAGGTATTAGTAAATGAAAAAAATCTAGGTGTGAGTGGTGCACGTAATCGTGCTCTCAGAGAGGCGCAAGGCAAATGGATTGCTGTTCTTGACTCAGACGATTGGTATGCACCAGAACGACTGGAAAAACTTTTGCAGATTGCAGAAGTAGAAGATGCAGATATAGTTGCGGAGGATTTATATCTGGTTCAAAACAATGCTGAATTGCCCTGGAGTACTTTGCTAAACGAAAGCGGAGAGGAAATTACTGCACTCAAACAAATAGATCCGATATATGTTGTTGAAACAGGTATATATGGACAAACAGGCTTACACCTCGGTCTATCTAAACCTCTATTTAAAAGAGAGTTTCTCATCAAGTATGGCATTGAGTACGATGAAACTTTTCCGGTTATTCAAGATTTATATTTACTCATGCAGTGCTTAGTTAAGGGTGCTCGTTTCATCTTCTCACCTAAACCTTATTATTTCTATCGCTCTCGTCCAGGCTCACTGGTAACTAAAAGTAAAGTGAGCCATATTAATGAGTTTATTGAGGTAATTACAAAATTACTAAAGCAAGAGAGCGTACAAAATAATCCTCAATTGG
This sequence comes from Nostoc sp. UHCC 0302, assembly GCF_038096175.1. Lineage (NCBI taxonomy): Bacteria > Bacillati > Cyanobacteriota > Cyanophyceae > Nostocales > Nostocaceae > Nostoc > Nostoc sp. UHCC 0302. The sequence goes on along the minus strand of NZ_CP151100.1, from coordinate 67,793 downwards.
TCGCCAGTTTGTATAAAAGTTTGGCAGTACTTAAGAAGTATAAAGCTTATTATAATGTTATCGAACCTTTAAAACAGAAGAAAATTTTAATCTCTTTAAGACAAATGATCCGTAATCCTTATTTCTTTATACATTTCATGAAACAACTATCAACGATTTTAAGTCGTCGTTTTAACTATTATATCTTGGGTGATAAATATGCATTTAGTATGTTATATCGGATTAAATAAACCTTGGTAATTACGTTTATAGTAACTTTATTTAGATTGGAAACAAAGATTATCTCCTACGCCAAAATTGCTAATCTAAAACTATTCATGTCTTATTTAGGTCGATTTATATAGTTGTAAGAGGATAATGAACAATGTCAACTAAACAAAAATTAGTAGTAAATTCTATATCAATGCTCTTAAGCAGGCTAGTACAAAGCATTGCCAGTTTTATACTATCAGCAGCGATCGCACGTATATTAGGAGCAGAAGAATTAGGAAAATACTTATTAGCATTTAGCTACTACTATATCTTTATGAGTATTGTCTCTCAAGGACTAAAGACCTTTTTTATAAGAGAACTATCTCGTAAGGAATTAGACACATCAGTTTACTTGGTAAATGGGACTTTATTGCAGTTTATCTTTGCTATTATTGGTTATATAGTACTAGTTGTTATAGTGTTTTTACTTCCTTATAATGATGACACTTCAAATATCTGCTACATAATGGGTTTAACAATTATTCCTTTTTCCCTTTCCAATATTACGGAGGCAGTTTTTACATCTCAAGAAAAAATGCATATAATTGCTATTTTAACAATACCAGTTTATATTCTCCGAGTACTAGTAATGATCAGAGCAATGCAACTGAATTATAATACAGTACATTTAGCCGGAGTAATGTTTATTTCAGAAGCATTGATTTTTGTGTTTGAGTGGTTTTTGCTTACTAGAACAGTTAAACTTAAACTGCAAATTAATCGAAATTTTATTGAACATATACTTCAAGCTGCTCGTACATTCTTGTTGATTGAAGGGATAGGGGCATTTAGTAACAGAATTGAGATTTTGATCCTTTCCCTATTAGGTAACGAATTTCTAATTGGTCTTTTTGGTGGCATTACACAATTAATGCAACCTTTTCTACTTATTGCTAATAGTGTAGCTATAGCTTTTTTCCCTGCCATGTCTAAAACACTAGAGTCAGGTCGGGAAAAACAGCGTCAGATAACTGAAGTTTTTATTGAAATGCTCATGATTATAGCTTTACCTTTCTTGGTTGGCTTATTATTTATGGGACAAGATTTACTAATATTTGTTTATGATTTAAGATTTATAGAAGCAACTCTAGCATTAAAAGTAACTGCATTAACACTAATTTTATCTCCTTTCAATCGCTCACTTAGTTATTTGCTTGTTGCTAATGATTTGGAGAGAATTAACTTACGTGAAGTGATATGTACTACTATACTTGGATGCTTATTAGGAGCATTCTTAGTTTCCCAATATAAATTATTAGGTGCAGCCATAATGTGGCTATTAATGAGCTTATCAGCTTTTAGTCAATTTATGTATACTGTTTACAATCGTTTGTTTTCATTAAATTTATGGCGTATTATCCGTCGTCCACTTTTGGTTAGCTCTTTGATAATGCTTGTGTTAATTATTTTAGAGAAAATGGACATAAGTTTTTTAGTGAAATTAGTTGTCTTAACTCTTGCTTATTGCTTATTTGTAAGCGTAGTTATTATTAATATCTTCGTAAAAGATAAGAACATTTGGAGAAGTTTTCTAAAAAAATATGGAAACAGTTTTAAATATTTAGTATTTTTTAGAAAGAATAAATAGTAATATTTAAACATATTTACAAAAAACAAAAAACAACATCATTTCAAGGTTGAAGTTTAATTTTTAGAAATTTAGAACTAGAGAAATTACTACAGAAGGCAAATTATGAAAATCGAACAGTTAAAACTAGTAAATAATAGAGATTTTACAAGAGTTTCAGCTAATGTAGTTTGGGAAGATATTGATCGCCCAGTAGCAGAAATTTATATTGAAACTACTGCCGAATTTGCTCAAGATTTATCCTGCAATCCCAATAGTTTTTTACTGGCTTGCATTATGGTGGCCTTTTACTATGGTGAAAAAAGGGTTTTCATTGATGCAGAGATTTGCCCGGAGTTACATGATGGGCTAGTTACGGCAATGAGTTGGATGCTCTCTTGGTATGGATTAGAGCGTCAGCTTGTCCAAATTGAAGCAAAAACTAAACTGGATGTACCAACTATACCCAAAGTTAATAGGGCAGGTATGTTCTTCTCTGGAGGCATTGATGCCCTAGCTACTTTACGCACTAACCGTCTTAAATTTGGATTGGAGCATCCTGCTTCTATCAAAGATGGTTTAATAATTTACGGAATAGCAAATACTACTCTAGATAGTTTTGAAAAAGCAATTATTTCGCTGTCACCAATAGCTAAAGATGCTGGAATAAACTTGATTCCAGTTTATACCAACATTTATGCACATGTTAAAGATTTAGAATCTAGCAATTTTAAGTTTTGGAAATACTATTTTAGTGCCGCTGCTCTGGCAGCAGTTGCCCATGCTTTTAATAAGAGGCTAGGTTTAGTCTATGTCGCCTCTAGCTTTGCAATTAATTATGTAAGCCCTTGGGGAACACATCCTTTACTAGATCCAAACTACAGTAGCTACAATTTGCAGATTAAGCATGACAATATAGCCTTATCAAGGCTAGATAAAACTAAATTATTAGCGGATTGGGACGTCGGCTTGCAAAATCTTAGAGTTTGTGATCAGTTAACTTTGCCACATGGTTATTTAAATTGTGGTCAATGTGGTAAATGTTCTGTGACAGTGGCGGCACTTGCAGCTTTGGGTGCACTAAAAAAGACAAATGTTTTTCCATTACATTATATTTCTGAAGAACTGCTACTAAAGCAAGCACACCCTCAAGATTTAGATGATGAAGCAAACTATCTTAGCTTGATACCTTTGTTTGAGTCTCAAAATCGCAATGATTTAGTGCGGGGTATAAAACGCGTTAGTACTAGATTTCGCTGGAAAACTAGGCTAAAGCAATTAAAAAAAATTTTTTTAGAATAAGGTAAGTTTTGATGAAATACAGAAAATATAGTAAGTCCTATGAATAGATTATTAGGGTGCAATCAAATAAAAATATTTTCTAGATTCTGAGTAAACACAGAAGGCTTTTAGCTTTTTAAAATAAAGTACAGTTTGCCAAAAAATTAATAGTAACTTTATATAAATGGAGGAAGTTTTATGTTAGTTGCTTTACTACATTTCGGTTTTACAGAGTATAGCGTAGAATTAGCAAATGGCTTGATAGATTACGCTGACGTCACACTGATTCATCCAGCAAAACTGTCTAGTATTTGTCAAAAAATAGCTGATTCACGAATTCGTATTCGACCATTTGATAAACCTTCAAGCCGCGATTTGCGTAATGTATGCTCGATGATGAGCATGATGAAAATTATTCGAGAGTTACGACCGGATGTGTTACACGTTCAGGAAACTTTTAATTACTGGTATGACTTGACACTTTTACTTAATCAGATGCCACCTTTAGTTACAACTATACATGATGTACTGCGTCACCCTGGAGATCGAGCTACAACCCCTGGTACAGAGTACAGTAAGCGTATCGCTTTTTATCGCTCACAACAGCTAATTGTCCACGCTCAACCGCTGAAACAGATTCTAACTAAGCAATTCCGGGTTTCCCAACAAAAAGTTAATGTTATAGCGCATGGAGAATTAGGTAGCTCGTACAAGTGCCTAGCAGGTAATACTACACTAGCTCGTGAGCCTTACACACTTCTATTTTTTGGTCGGATATGGCCTTACAAGGGTTTAAAATATTTGCTGCAAGCAATGCCCTTAATCGCTGAACATATTCCTCAAGTCAAACTGATTATTGCTGGACAGGGAGAAAACCTACAGCAATATCTCCCTGATGTCTGCGATCGCGAACATTACGAAATCTTGAATAAATTTATCCCTGATGAAGCTGTAGCAGCTTTATTTCAACGCAGTACCATAACAATTTTGCCCTATATTGAATCCTCCCAGAGTGGAGTAGCCGCAATTGCTTATGCAATGGGAACATTAGTAATAGCCTCTGATGTAGGGGGATTAAGCGAGATGGTTCAACATGAACGAGACGGGCTGTTGGTTCCTCCTCGCGATCCTCGGGCACTAGCTGATAGTATCATTCGATTGTTGAGCGATCGCGACTTACAAAATCGGCTCCGAAAAGCTGCTCTAAATCGCTGTCAAGAAGATTTGAATTGGTCAAAAATTGCTGCTCAAACGGTGGAAATTTATAGAAAAGCTATTAATAGTAAAAATATCTTTTAGAAGGTGTTTATAAACTTTTGACTAAGCATTCTTACCTTGCTCAATACATAATAAACACCATCTTAAAGAAAAATATGAGAAAAATTCTAGGTTTTATAGAACAGGGATTTACAATTATATCCCTACTAATTTATTCAGGAGGACCGCTAACTCTAATTATCTCTGGAGGTGCAAATCAGGCTGACGTAGAAGTAACCTATGATACCTCTATTATTCGCATCTTTTATTTCTTAATATATTTAGTAACTTTTTTCTTACTGCTCATACGTTGGCGGAAGGTTGTTTATATACTCAATCAAGATATATTTATCTGGATATTGACAAGTTTAGCTGTAATCTCTATATTTTGGTCTTTTGCACCGGCAACAACTCTGAAAGATGGTGTAGCTCTAGTTGGATCTAGCATATTTGGAATTTACTTAGCTACACGTTACAGCATCAAACAGCAGTTACAACTACTTGCTTATATGTTTAGTTTAGCTATATTTTTAAGCATAATATTTGGCTTATTAATGCCCCACTATGGGATTATGAGTGATTTGCATACTGGAGCTTGGCGAGGCATATATATACATAAAAATGCTTTGGGTGCAAGGATGGTAACTAGTACTATAGTATTTTTATTTTTACTTATAGATAATAAAAAAAAGTATTTGCTTGTAGGTATAGGTTTTTTTTTAGGTTTATCGATAGTCTTATTATTACTTTCAAAATCAACTGCATCTATAGTAAATCTTGTACTAATTCTCATTGCATTGTTAATATTTAAGATTTTAAGATTGCGTTTTATTTTAATGATTCCTGTTTTTATATGTATAGCAATAGCAGCTACAAGCTCATCTATATGGCTTATGGATAATGCAGATGCACTCTTGCTTTCAATAGGTAAAAACCCGACACTTACAGGACGTACAGCTGTCTGGGAGTTTGTTTGGGATATGATTCAAAAACGTCCCTGGCTAGGCTATGGATATGGTGGATTTTGGCAAGGTTGGGATGGTGAATCTTCTTACATATGGTTCTCAACAGGATGGAATCCAACGCATCCTCACAACGGTTTATTAGCCCTTTGGCTTGATTTAGGTTTGTTAGGAGTCTTAATATATCTAATCGGGTTTTGGAGAAGTCTTATTAGAGTATTAGTCTGGGTGCGTTTAAGTAAGACAGTAGAAAGCTTTTGGCCAGTGGCACATCTCACATATATAGTGATCGCAAATATAAGTGAAACTACCTTGTTGAGTTCAAATAGCTTTGTTTGGATTTTGTATATATCAGTAGCTTGTGCAACTTTAACACCGTATAAATTAAAAGTTAATTTTCATCAAATAAACTCAAGCTCAAGCAAACTTTAATCAACTGAGAAAATTACACATTAATTGAAAAATCAGTCAGAATATGAAAATTTTACAAATAATTACTCAGATGGAAGCTGGAGGAGCACAAAAAGTAGCAATGCTATTGGCTGATGCTCTACGCAACCGAGGACACGAAGTAGAAATATGTTTTTTATATATTAAACGCCCTATTTATTTAGATTCTCATGGTGTAAAGTTTTTACTAGAGCATAAACCCTCACTTTTAGATTATATAAAGATAGTTATTAAGCTAAATGAGTATCTCCGCTCCTATCAGCCACAAGTGTTGATCACTCATACTCATTACGCCAATGTATTAGGACAGTTCGTTGCTCGTTTATGTGGCATACGTAAGCGAATAGCAGTACAGCATAATCCAGTATTCACCTACCCTAAAATAGCAGCTTTGGTTGATTTAACTATGGGTATTACAGGTTTTTACTCTGCTAATATTGCTGTTTCCCAAGTAGTAGTAGATTCTGTAGTTAATTATCCTATTGGATATAAAAAGCTTCTCAAAAAAATCTACAATGGCATTCCAGCTTTAAAAGTTGGAAACTCTCCTATACAAGTTCATAGCCAGTGGTGTTTACCAGAAAATGTACCTTTACTTATCAATATAGGTAGACTGGCTAAACAGAAGAATCAAGCTATTATTCTAGAAACATTACTCCAGATACCAGAAGCCCATCTACTACTTTTAGGCGATGGTGAACTACGTAATTTTTTAGAAAATAGAATAGCAGAATTGGGACTTAAAGAAAGAGTTCACTGCTTAGGGGAACTGAAATCAGACGATGTTCTGGCATTACTGTCTATTGCCAACATATTTATATTTCCTTCTTTATATGAAGCAATGCCTATGGCTTTATTAGAAGCTATGAGTTTGGGTTTACCAATAGTAGCTAGCGACATACCTGCAATGCAGGAAGTTTTAGGTGATGCAGGTATACTTTTACCTGCCAACAGCGTGGAGGAAATAGTTAAAGCAATTCGACAGGTTCTAGGTTCCTCAAAACTTGCCAATCACATGCGTGAATGTTCATTAAAACGTGCATATCTTTTTTCTTTGGAAAAAATGGTTGAATCTTATGAAGAACTCTTTAATTGAATTTAACATTCCTCAAGCACTTCAGATGTTAGATGTTACTATTCATCCTTTATCTATTTCTCAACTTAATGCTTTAATTACTGAAGCTGTTAGACAAAAACAAAAGTGGATATTTGCCCATCAAAATTTACATAGCATCTATCTTTACCATCGTAATCCCAAAATGCGTGCCTTTTACGCTAAGGCTGAATTTACACATATAGATGGCATGTCTTTAGTATTTTTGGGAAAGCTTTTAGGTTTTTCTTTACAAAGGCAGCAAAGGGTGACATATGCAGATTGGATGGCTCCTTTAATGGCAGAAGCTGCATACCGAGGTTGGCGAATATTTTATCTGGGATCAAAACCAGGGGTAGCAGAACAAGGTGCAAAAATTTTACGGGAAGAGTTTTCCGGCTTGCGAATAACTACAGCACATGGTTATTTTGATGCTCGTCACGATAACAAAGAAAATCAAGCTGTATTAGAACAAATAAATCAATATCAGCCCCACGTGCTGATGGTTGGTATGGGTATGCCGCGACAAGAAAACTGGATATTAGATAATTTAGAACAGATTTCAGCTAACGTTATTCTGCCATGTGGAGCAGCTATTGATTATGTTGCGGGTGCAATTCCTACTCCGCCAAGGTGGGCAGGAAAAACTTGTTTAGAGTGGTTATTCCGCTTAGTAGCTGAGCCAGGACGGCTGTGGCGACGCTACTTGATTGAGCCGTGGTTTTTATTGAAACTATTTTTACTTGAAGGCTGGAAAAGTATCCAGCGTCGTTGGCTCAGGAATTAACATGAACTCATAAAATTTGTACATAACTAACTTTTTTAAGGACAAAAATCTATGAATAAAAAACATTTATTCAATAGACGGCAGACATTGTTGTTAGGCTTGGGTAGCATTGTTAGTATGAGTACTCTGGCGCTAGGAAGTACATTGAAGCCTCAGCAAGCTAGTAATCATCAAAAGAGAAACTTTGCAGCAAGTGGGAACCTTCCTTTAGCTCGACGAGCTGCTGCTAAAGGATTAATTTATGGTGCAGCAGTCAGAAAATATGCCTTATCTTCAGATGCCCAGTTGGCAGCAAGGTTTACCCGTGAGTGCGCCATGCTAGTACCAGAATGGGAGCTAAAGTGGAATTTCCTTCGCCCGAAACCGAATACTTTTAATTTTGCCCCTGCTGATTGGTTGGCTGCTTTTGCACAAACTCATCGGATGCTATTCCGCGGACATACTTTAGTTTGGCATGAGCCTCATGCTTTGCCTGAGTGGTTTTCAATTGTTAATAGTCAAAATGCTCGGCAAATATTGCTAGAACATATTGCAACGGTTGTAGGTCATTATGCAGGAAAAATTCATTCTTGGGATGTAGTCAATGAGGCAATTAGCGTCAAAGATGGACGATCTGATGGACTGCGAGAGACACCGTGGCTGAAATTTTTGGGTTCAGATTATATTGAACTTGCTTTTCGGGCAGCAGCTAAAGCAGATCCTAAAGCATTGTTAGTCTACAACGACTATGGACTCGACTATGACACTCCCGAAGCTGATGCTAAGAGAACTGCTGTGCTGAAACTACTAAAAAGATTGAAGTCTAGGGGTACACCAATTCATGCCCTCGGAATCCAAGCTCACTTATCGGCCAGTGAAACTCGCTTTAATCCCCAAAAGCTCCAGAAGTTCCTTAGTGATGTAGCCAGTTTGGGTCTCAAAATCCTAATTAGCGAGCTGGATGTAAAAGACAAAGAATTACCTGTGAATATTAACATTCGTGATCGCTTGGTCGCTGCTACTTATGAAGATTATCTTTCAGTAGTGCTAGACGAGCCAGCAGTGACAGCAGTCATTACCTGGGGATTGAGTGATCGATATACATGGATTTCAGAATTTGAAGCCAGACCAGATAGTTTGCCAGTTCGTCCTCTACCGCTTGATGCAGATATAAACCGCAAGTTAGCATGGAATGCCATTGCTCGTGCTTTTGATCAGGCTCCTAAACGTTAATACAATTTAAACTTTGAGGTTAATGCAACTATGGAAGCTAGAGAATCAGTTGATGTGGATTTTAATCATTACTTATTAATGCTGAAAAGGCGGTGGTGGTTAGCAGCAAGTATCTTTGCAACTACAGTTGGTCTTAGTGTCTTTACTGCAATGTTCATAAGTCCATCCTATGAAGCAGGAGGAAAAGTATTATTCAAAGTTCCTTCTTTTAACATAGTAGGTTCTAGTCTCCTACCTAGTCAATCTGAAGGGGGAGAAAAAAGAGATTTGAGACCGTTGGTAGCAACTCAAAATCCTATCTCAACTCAGATAGAAGTTATTTCTTCTCATTCTCTATTACAGCAGACTATAAACAAACTACAACTCACAGATGAAAAAGGTGAACCGCTAGAAGTTGAAGCACTAGTACAAAACTTGACTCTCAAAATTATTGGCGGTACAGATGTGTTGAAACTTACATATAAAAGTCGTTATCCCGAAGAGGCAGCGGCAGTAGTCAACACAATTATGAAACTTTATTTAGAAAATGATATTCTGACAAGTCGTGAGGAGGCAAAGGCAACTCGACAATTGATGGAAAGGCAGCTCCCTAAAAGTAAAGCAGAGGTTCAGGAAGCAGAAGTAGCGATCCGCAGATTTAAACAGAAGAACAATGTTGTAAATCTATCAGAGGAGACAAAGTCAGCAGTTGCAATTATTGCTAATTTAGATAGTCAGATTAATAATGCTAAGGCTGAACTAGACCAGGCAAATGCTCAAACTAATGAACTTCACCAGAAAGTAAATATAAATTCCCAACAAGCACTCTATACTAGTGCTCTGAGTCAATCCCCTGCTGTGCAGGGAGTTCTCACTCAACTTCAAGATATAGATCGGCAGTTAGCAACTGAACGCAGTCGTTTCCTGGATAACACCCCCATAGTTATTAACCTAGAAGCAAAAAAAGCTAATTTAACAACTCTTTTACAAAAAGAAGTTGCACAAATTAGTGGTGGAACAACAAAAGTTCGGCAAGGATTATTGCAGATTGGAGAACTAAAACAAAACTTAATTAAAGATTTTCTGCAATCACAAGTTCAGGGTCTAGGTTTAGCTCAAAAACTTACTTCTTTGTATAATTCTAGGTCTGCCTATGAACAGCGAGTGAAAATCATACCGCAGTTGGAACAAAAACAGCGTGAGCTAGAACGTAAACTAGAAGTTGCTCAATCTACTTACCAAACTTTGTTGAAAAAAGTTCAAGAATTGCAAATAGCTGAAAATAATAATACATCCAACTCCAGAATAATTGATCAGGCTTTAGTCCCTAAAAAGCCAGTCTTAAGAGAAAAAAATATCGTTTTATTCCTGGGCGTAATGTTCGGTGCCTTTTTATCAACTACGACTGTTCTTTTTATAGAAAGAAGAGATAGATCCCTTAAAACATTACAGGAAGTCAGAGAGATATTCAAATATTCTTTAGTAGGAACTGTTCCCCTGTCTTCTAAAAAGCTTTTTCCTAGTGGTGCTCATGTAGGATTAAGAACTCAAGAAATTGCTGTCAGAGATTTACCTCGCTCTTTAACTAGCGAAATGTATCGGGTGATGCAAGCAAATCTGAAATTTCTGAGTTCAGATAATATGCTGAAAACTATAGTGGTAACTAGTGCAGTTCCCAAAGAAGGCAAGTCTTTAGTTTCAGCTAATTTAGCGGTAGCAATCGCTCAACTAGGACGTCAAGTTTTACTTATTGATGCAGATATGCGAGTTCCTTCTCAGCATCATCTTTGGCAACTAAGCAATACAGCAGGTTTAAGCGAGGTACTTGTCGGTCAGGCAAAATTTAACAATGCTGTCTGTAAGGTAATGAATAATCTTGATGTGTTAAATGCCGGAGTTAAACCTCTCAATCCATTAGCTTTACTTGATTCTAAGCGGATGGTATCACTAATTGAAGATTGTTCAGATAAATATGACTTTGTAATTATCGATGCTCCTCCTCTCCTCTTTGCTGCTGATGCTCTTACTTTAAGCCACATGAGTGATGGGCTTTTGTTAGTAGCTCGACCTGGAGTAATTGATTCTAGCAGTGCTAGTCTTGCTCAAGAGATGTTAGAGCGATCTGGTCAAAACATCTTAGGTTTAGTAGTTAATGGAATAAGTGAGAAAAATGAACCTAGCAGTTATTTTTCTCATGCCAAAGAATACTTTACTGCTGAAGGTTTGATAAAAGAGGATAGAGCTGATACTGTTCGGTTAAGGCCGTATTAGGGTAAATTAGGAGTTGTTTGTTAAACGCCAGAAGCCAGTGCAACTAAAAGAATTGAGCTTGACGACCCCAAAGATATCTCCTGAGGAAATCCTTCAAGCGATCGCAATGGGCATACCTAGTGAAACGATTGAAGCAACGATTTAGAGTACACAAAGCCAACGACAGAGGAATCGAATGCTACCGACTCATCTAATAGTAGCGCTGATCATGGTTGTGTTGCAAAAACTAGGGCTGGTCTGGTAGAAACGTAGTTATGCCAGCAGTTTTGTATCAAAGTTAGCGCTCTTCCATCACTCTAAGCAAAGGAAAATAAGAAATCCTCAGAATATAAGGTGTCTGAAATAGCACCGGGAGCAACGCGATTTTGTGAGGTCGGATCAAAAACCAGCGATCGCTAATAACTTCTTTTTAGTACAAAAAATATTTGTTACTTGATACTGCGTATAAATACATAAAATTTTCTTGCCTGCTCTGTAATGACGACGAAAAAAGGTAAGATTCCTTTGAAATAATGTTTTCAGATAGGGAATATCTGCCTTTTATGACAAAAAATATATGTGCGACTCTTGATTTAAATAAATCAATAAGAACTTTTCAATTGAATGTTACAAAACTTTTGGATTTCGCTAATATCCCAGAATTGGATGGAAAAAACCTCAAAGAGCGAGAAGAAGAAATTAGAGTTCAGGCACTAATTTTAGCTGGACAATGGGCTTTGTTGCATGAAACAAAAAAAAGACACACTTCTCTCAAAAGAGTTAGTAATTAGTCTTGCACTTTATAGCTGTCTGGTTTACCCAACTGGATCATGCGATTGAGAGCAGCACATTGCAGCAATAACTCGACGGCTTGGTTTTCAAAAAAGCGTCGTCTTAACTTGCCCCCAAAAATACTTTTTAGTCGGAACATAGCAGTTTCAGACAAAGAACGTCTATGATAAGCGCTTTCCTGTTTCCATTGCTTAGATCCAACTTGGCGCACCCTGCGTATATTTTCATCACGTGGATGAGGCAGTTCTTTAGAGTTAGCGTGTTGCTGAATCTTGGCGCTACTGCGAGGTGGAATTACTGCTTTGGCATCGCGTGAGGTGATTGTGTTGTAACAGCCGAATGTGTCATAACCGCCATCACCAGATATTTGTTCAATAGGGGTATCAATCTGCTCTAGTAAGTCAGGCAATACTTCACAATCTGCTACGTCATTAGTAGTCACCATCGCGGCCAAAATCTCTCCGGTTCCTTCATCACAGCCAAGATGCAACTTCCGCCACGTTCGTCGTTTACCTGCCCCGTGTGTGCGAACTTTCCATTCTCCCTCGCCATACACTTTTACACCAGTTGAATCCACTACAACATGGATTGCCTCATTCTTTGGGATTACGGGCAGTCCCACCGATAGTTTGCTCAAACGACGGCATAAGGTGGAGTGATCTGGCACCTTCAACTCAATTCCCATTAAGATAAACAGTGATTCCAAAAATCCTTCCGTTTGCCGCCCTGCTAAGTGAAATACCGATTGTACAGTTCCCATCGTAGCGTTAGCGAAGCTTACCGAAGGTATCGCTATATCACTGTAATAATTAGAGGCTCCCTTCTGTCCTGTCTTTTTTTCGTTCCGCCATTGTTCAATTACTTCCTCACTAACCCAGAAAGTCAGACTGCCTCGCTGCTTGAGTGCCGCACCGTATTCCTGCCAGTTACGGACTCTGTAGTTGTCTTTGGCTTTTGTCTTCATAGTCAAACTAGGAAACTAGGAGGGGATTACTAGAGGTAGGAAGGAATAAGTAAAATTTACCATTTTTCCCCATTCACGCAACAACGCCGCCCGGAAGACCAAACCTGTGTGCTACGCAGTTATATCCGTCAACGAGATACTTTAATTAAAAGTGCTAGTGTCCATGTACAACGAATGCAAAAAGCACTTATTCAGATGAATGTACATCTCCACAAAGTCATAAGCGATGTGACTGGTCTAACAGGAATGAAGATTATCAAAGCTATCGTTGCAGGTGAGCAAGACCCACAAGTTTTAGCATCTCTCAAAGACCCACGCATTAAAAGCAGCACAGCAGATATTAGTAAAGCATTAACTGGCGACTACCTCTGTGAACATTTATTTGTCCTCCAGCAAGAATTAACTTTGTATGAGGTTTATCAACAACAGATCACTGCTGTTGACGCACAAATTGAAAAATGTTTAGCATCTTTTGAACCCAAGACTTTACTTCAACCGCCGACAACCGGGAGAAAACGCCGGAAAAAACCAACTGCAAATCACCCAACTTTTGATTTACACAATTATCTTTATCGCATGGCAGGGGTAGATTTTACACTGATCAATGGTCTTGATGCTTTAACTGTACGAACCATTTTATCAGAAGTGGGATTAGACCCAAAACGCTTTCCCACAGTTAAGCACTTTACCTCTTGGCTTGGTTTGTGTCCAGGACAAAAAGTCACTGGGGGTCAGGTTAAAAGTTCTAAAACTCGTACTGTTGTCAATCGTGCTGCAAATGCTTTTCGCATGGCTGCGTTTTCTTTGACTCAAAGTCGTTCTGCTGTTGGAGCTTTTTATCGACGATTGCGATCGCCCTTGGCGGGGCTTTGCCCATCGCGCTTGGGTACCCCAAAAGCAATTACTGCTACTGCCCACAAGCTGGCACGTATGTTCTACCTGATCTTCCGCACTTCAACTTGAAATATAAAGAGATTACAGTCAAGATAAAAGCGAAAAGTCAGGATAATTAAGAAGATAATACTGAATTAATATGACGAAGGATGAAAAGTAATCAAACATAAAAGATTTGATTCATAATCATAGGTTATTTAAGCACTAAAAGTTGGAGGAGCAATAACTGTTCCTTCAGATATTGATAAATCTTTATTCGCTCTCTAAAGGTTATTTAGATTAAGAAAGCAGATAATATTTTTGGCAAGATGATGGCAGATAATTCAAAATAAAATGACGTGATTCTGTTAAATTAATAATTTGATTAACACCATTTAAAGTCAAAGCATGAATCCCCTGAAAACACTGAAATACCCATCTTAGTGTCGGACTATCTGTTAACTTTCCTAGTTGATTTTTAATGCCGACTTTTGCTCTTTTTAAGTTGTTTCTCATTTCCCTTTGACCGAGATTATAAACTAACAAGCACAGAGACATTAAAAATAGCATCGTCTCTATTCTTTCAGGGTTTTTCACAAAGAAACTATCAGCAAAGAATAAAGGGTCTTTCAAAAATCTAAATCCTCTTTGCCTTTGGCACGCTTCGCGAACACAGGACTGTTGATTTTTATAATTTGTCAAAATTTCTGATGGTTCTAACTTCTCGTCGTCAACTAAATTAGTCGCTAAAATAAATCTTCCAGCTGATTTTCTTTCTATTTCTATCTCTGATGATTTTTCATCACCTACTCCTAACATTTTATAAATAGGTTTATTTTCTTTTGATTTACTTTCAATAAGTTCAATTTTTTTAATTTCAAACATTTTCAGATTTTTATTAATTCCTTTTAGTTTGTATCGAGCTTGTTCTGGACTTTCAAAATCTTCTTTTTTTAATTGTTTAAGTAACTTTTCAACTTTCTCTTTTTCTTTTGTCAGCTTTTTATCTAGTTTTTTTAAATCGCTATCTTTCCTTTTTTGACTTTCTACTATTAGCCAAGTTTGTTTAATACCACCATAATTTACTATTTCTTCCTTCCACCTATATCCGGATAGATTTAGGGCAGCTCTTTTTTTTCTTTCGTTTGCATCTATCTCTTCTATCTCTACAGACTGAACTAACTTTTGTGCTTTCTTAATTGTCATTGGTACCCGACTTATCCATTTTAAATGCTCAATTAATTTAAGATTTTCTTGGCTATATAATGCGCTATCGCAGACCATAATACTATCAAAATTTATTTGTTTTTTAAACTCTACTAATATTTGACCAAATACTGCTTTATCCGCCTCATTCCCATCTCCAACTCTCATTAATAATGGAATGTCCCCATCACCAGGGCAAACGCATCTAAAGTATAAGAATCCTTTAATAGCAAGGGTTTCGGCGTTTTTTAATTTATCCTATTTTTTAGTCAAGATCCTTATCCAGCAGGGGTTTCAGAAATCCCGTGCGTTCGCCCTGTCCCCATCACTACTTGTTATTAAATCTAATACACATTGTTTTAAGTCTGGTCTATGGTCACGAGAATACCCTTTTGTAATAATTATTGGTCTTTCTCTAATTATCTCTGATTCTTTATCCTTATTATCTTCACCTTTATATTCTCCATGTAGATGAAATGATGTTGCATCCAAATGGGAATATTTTGTATCTATCTTAAACTTTTTGATTACTGATAATCCAATTTTTATAAACAGATTGTTCAATCCATATTTATATAATTTATCCATGACCGAACAATTCGCAATTCGCAATTCGCAATTCGCAATTGCGGACGTAATTGTAAATTAATTCATTCAGGGATACAAGCCCACGCCACTTGCTCTACTTGGGGAGACCCCAAGATCGCAGTGGCTCCTCAATTCATTGAGAAAAAAATAAAAATACGTAGTATCAATACTCAAGCCCCCGCCTTAAGGCGTGGGGTAATAATTGCGAATTGCGAATTGCGAATTGCGAATTGGTGTGACCCTGCCAATTTTATCATCATTTAGGTAATCACTTTTTACATCCTCTCCCAATAATATTTTTATTCCTTTATCGTCAAAAAACTGACTGAATAAATATAAAGGTCTTGAAACAAATCCTAATCCATTGAGTAAAATAGCTTTTACCAATATTCCCGCTGTCATCTTTTCACGAGGGTCTATTCCTAATTGAGAATTAATTGTTTCAACTATTCCTATTTCATCAATCAGCCCAGCTACTATTCCTAAGTGATCTAAGTTCTTAATCTCAATCTCTTCTTTTTGATAATCCATTTTTTTGTGAGATTTTTTATGGAAGTTTAATTCCTAATTATCTCACTTTTTTTGATCATCTCTATTTCTTAACCAGCGAAAATACTTATCATCCGACTTTCTGTACTCCATTTCGTAACATCCAAATATTACCAAATATAGCGATGCCTACGGTGGTCACTGAGCTTTGTCGAAGTGCGGGCTGCGCCTACGCTATCTCACGACAAACATTGCCCAGTCACCAATCATTATCCGCATTAACACTTATAGCTATGAGCATTCTTGGTAATTATTTTTGCAACGTCAAATAATACATTTCGAAGTGCGGAAGATGGGTTACACATCGCAATTATTTTCTGAATATTTTTCTATTTAAAAAGATTTGGCTAATTTTTTGAGCACTGATTTGACACGAGATCTAGCAAGTATGTATTTAGTCCAAAATACTAAGTCTTGGCGACCTATAGATGCAAATAAAGGTATTAAACTGCGATATTTTGCTTTCTCTAAAACAGTCTGCAGATTTGCTTTTAGTAGCAGGTCTTTAGAAAATTCTTTAATTGGAAAAACATCTGTTTTATGTAGTGTATCTAAAGCTGTAAGAGTTGCCATTGTGATTATACATTTGCCACATTTACCGCAATTAAGGTAACCAGGAGGCAAAACTAATATGTCACAAACTCTGAGTTTCTTAAAAGCTATATCCCAATCAACTACTAATTTAGTTTTCTCTAACCTAGATAAGTATACACTATCGTACTTAATCTGCAAATCATAACTACTGTAGTTTGGATCTGTTAAAGGATGTGACCCCCAAGGCTCAATATTTTCGATTTCACTACTAGAGGCAATATAAACTAAATTCAACCGGGGGGTAAAAGCATGGGCAATGGCTGATAAGGCCGAGCCTCCGAAATAGAATCGCCAAAATTCAAAATTTTTATATTCTAAATCTTTAATATGTTTATACATATTTGTATAAACTGGAATCAAGTTTATACCTGCATCTTTAGCCACTGGCGTTAGTGAAATAACTGCGTTTTCAAACTCCTCTAGATTAGTATCTGATATACCGTGAACTATTAGACCATCTTTAATAGAAGCTGGATGTTCTAGACTAAATTTAAGACGATTATTTCGTAAAGTTGAGAAAGTATCTATGCCCCCTGAAAAAAACATACCTGCTCTCTCAGGTTTAGCTGTATTTGATACTTTCAAATTAGTTTTTGCCTCTATTTGGACAATATTACGTTTTATTTTATACCAAGAGCGCATCCAATGCATTGACGTAATTAGACCGTCACGTAATTCTGGGCAAATTTCTGCATCTTCTGCATCTATAAAAATCCTTTTTTCTCCATAGTGAAAAGCTACTATTGTACAAGCCAGTAAAAAAGTATTGGGGTTGCAGGATAAGTCTTTGGCAAATTCTTGAGTAGTAGCTACGTAGATTTCTTCGGAGGGGCGATTGCGGTCTTCCCAAGTTATAGTCGCTGCCACCCTTGCAAAATTGTCTTTTGTATATGTCTTAAAGTTGCTAATTTTCATATTATATTATTTTACCATAGTTACTCTGGGAGAGCCAAAAGTTTAAATTTGCTATTAAACTCTATATAACTATTAAACAAAAAAAATTTAGATGAATATGCTTATCAAAAGACATTGCGGTTCTTGCGTCCGTTTTATGAAAAATTAATACTAAAGTGCCAGTTTAATAAACTGCGTATACGAAAATTATTGAAGTTACGAAAGCCATATCCAAGTCGTTTAATTAACTTGAGTTTATTATTAATCCCTTCTACAGTACCACTGGTAGTTCTGCCGTCAAAATAACCAACTATTTCCCCAAACCATCTCACCATTGTCCCTAGACTTTTCGGAAAATATGAACGAGCATCATACATCCAATCTAATAATTGCGTGATGCTATCTCCCCAAGATTTAGTCGTGTCAAATATCTGGCGAAATTGTTCTTTAAGTGCGTGCATTTTAGCGAGATGAGGCGAAACTTCTAACACAGATTGTAATTTCGATTTTTGCTTTTCATTTAAAGAGTTCTCATTTTTCAGTAAGCTATATTTGCTCTTGTTTAATGCTTCTAATTTTCTGGCTTTTTCTAATTCATCATCTAACGACATTGCAGCTTCTTTTTCATTTTTACGCATAGTATCTAATTCATCCGTAATTTGTTTCATCACATGAAACCTGTCAGCAGTTATGTTGGCATTTGGCATTAAATCTTCTACTAATTTTTTATAAGGTGACCAGAGATCAATACCTTGAGGGGATACGAAATACCCTGAAATAGATATAGGGCAACGAGTGTAGCAATTTGTGGTAAAACAAAAAGAGCATTCATTCGCAATAAGCTCTATTTAATGATAATATTACCAGAATTCTACGAGACACACCTCAAGCGAGAGCTTGGACGTACTGAATACTTATTACTAAAACTCCTTATCTGTTTATTACAATCTATTAAAACTGTTAGCCTTGAGGCGCTAGCGACTGCTTTACCAATACCAATACTATTTGAAAGTAGAAGGAAAAAACTTCAGCGATTTTTATCTTTAAATTACATCAATGTTGAAGAAATTTGGTTTCCAATTATCAAAAGCTGGCTAGAAATAAATTTTCCTTTAAATGAAGTTATTTATGTAGTTATAGATCGGACTAATTGGGGATGCATTAATCTATTAATGATTAGCGTGGTTTGGGACAAAAGGTCTATCCCAATATATTTTGAGCTATTAGACAAGTTAGGCTCAAGTAATTTTGATGAACAAGAAGCAGTATTTAAAAAAGCATTACCGATTTTCAAGGATTATAAAATTGTAGTGTTAGGAGACCGAGAATTTTGTTCAATAAAGTTGGCTAACTGGCTCACAGAGCAGAAAGTATATTTCTGCTTACGCTTAAAAAAGGACGCATTTATAGAAATAGAACCAGAAATTTGGCTGCAATTAAGAGATTTGGGTTTAGCACCTGGTCTTTCCTTCTTTTACCAAGGTATTAAATATACGAAATCTCAAGGGTTTGTTAGCTTTAATCTCGCTACTAAATGGAAACGGAAACGTTTTGGAGTTGCGCCGGAAGAGGGCTGGTTTATTCTGACTAATTTAGATGATTTAGATTCGGCTATTAAGGCTTATAAACAACGTTTTGATATTGAGGAAATGTTTAGAGATTTTAAAAGCGGTGGTTATAATTTAGAAGATACTAATGTATCAGGTCAAAGGCTAATTTCCCTAATATTATTAATCTCACTTGCATACACGGCTGCAACTATATCTGGTCAAAAAATTAAACGCATGGGTGTTCAAAAATATGTAGGCAGAATTAAAGAATCTGGGCGGACAGTTCGCCGTCATAGCAGTTTTTATATTGGATTATATGGGTCTAACTGGGTCGATTTCATGGAAAATTCTTATGAATTGGTGGCTGAGTTAATGACACTAGCTCCTAATAAGCGTAAGTATTATCAACAAGGAGAAAGGGCTATGAGGCTTATTTTATCTGCATTCTAGCCCTTTTTGTCCCCCCTCAAGGATCAATACTCACTTCTTCGATCTGATTAAGTACATCAACTCCCCAACTGACAATAACTTCACGGATATCTTCTATTCTTCTCGACTGCACTATCTCTATTGGTTTATGACTATCTAAATCCACTAATACTGCTAAGTAGTTTCCTTGTCCTTTCACCAATGCAATCTCATCTATCCCTAACTTTCTTACCTGACTTAAGTTAATATTTAATATTTGTGACACCAGATTATTTAACATCGATTCTACTTGTTCATCACTCAAACCATTTCTCTGAGCAACACTATGGATATTACTATTTAATACTTGCTGAACTATGTCGGATGCTAATCTTTTAGTATATCCCTTACTTTTATCTACAAAATTTAGTTGTTCACTAAATACTTTTTTACACTTATGACATTTAAATTGGCGGCGATTTATTTTTAAGAGTACTGGTTTTTTATTCCACGGTAAATCATGAATCATCCGCCAATGATTTTGATGTATGCTGCGAGTAATTTGTCCACAGTCAGGACAAGTTGAATAATTCACTCCTTTTTCTATGGTTATAATTATTTCTTCCCCTTCAAGTTCTTGAAAATCTAATACTTGCATTTCGGGAAGGTTCAGGATTTGTTCTACAGGAAATTTCATAGCGTTTGCCTAAAACTTTACCGTGTTTTAATCTAAACTAAATTTCCACGCCTTTTTAAGTATGCTTAATATTTCTTAAATGCTCGCACTGCAAAGGTTTTAAGTATCAATAACACTAAATTACAGCCGCTAAAATCTAGTAATTTTTAATTAACACCATAAAACTACCGGAAGAACCGACATTGCTTACATCCTTGCTTTTATAAACTTTTTCGCATGCATTACTAAAATTCCCAAACCATCAAGTTTCATTGCATGAATAATTTGATTAATAGCTACTTTATGCTAACTTCAAGATAATTGCTAGTTAAATGCAATTCTAGTGCAACAATAATTTTGTCTTCTCAATAAGCGATCAGCTTGATACTGTAAATAGTAGCGGCTTTGTTGCATGGAACAAAAAAAAGATACACTAACTTCGTCAAGAACTGGTAATTAATCTTCCACTCTATAACTGTCTGGTTTGCCTAACTGGATCATGCGATTAAGCGCAGCACATTGCAGAAATATATAGTTGCAAAAAATACGTTTATTTGCCGTATTTCCCCAAATTTTGTTAATCTGGGAGTTCCTGACCTATGTTGACCCCAACATTCCCTATGGATTTGCGCCAACTGATCAAAAAAACTGAAAAACCCATTCGCAAGAAAATAGACCCAACCCCATCACCTGCCGAAGCTACTGAGATACCTGAAAGTCAAGACATGAGAGAACCAGTGGTTGAACCCACACCACCCGCATATATCGAAGTATCCCAATCCGACTACGTTCCCGAATACTATCGCCCATTACGCTCCGTTGGGAACTCCGGTTGGCAGCCGTCTGACGTGTGGCGCGATATCCGCGTGGATGACTTGTGTGGCTTGAGGGGGGACAAAAATGGCTAGGATGCAGATAAAATAAGCCTCATAGCCCTTTCTCCTTGTTGATAATACTTACGCTTATTAGGAGCTAGTCTCATTAACTCGGCCACTAGTTCATAAGAATTTTCCATAAAATTGACCCAGTTAGACCCATATAATCCAATATAAAAACTGCTATGACGGCCAGGGCAAACGCATCTTATTTGTTAACAGTTTAGCAAGCTACATTGAAACTATTAATTAGAAACCATTTTTTTATTAATAAAATAGTAAACTTTAATCAATCTCTACTTATAGTAACTAACAGTTATATTATCGGATACTCGAAATAATTTTAAATAATAACTAGATAAAACTAAATATTACAATATAAGTAGATAATTTATACCATCACTACTACTAAGTATAAATATTTTATTGATGTTTCAACTTTTAAGTAATTATTTTACTTAAAGTTGCGCTAATACTCTGACTAAATATTCGTTATCCATTGCTGCTAAAAATCCTTTGTTTTTTATCCCAACTTTCATCCGTTTTTCTTTACCTAAAAGATTTACTGCTATTTGACGTAATACTGCAAAATTATAAGAGTGCATTATCTTTTCTGATGCGACATTCATCTTCTTTTAATGCTACATCTAATAACGGCAGTCGCTACAACGGGGGGAACCCCCGCAACGCGCTGCCTCCCCAATGCAAAGAATTCTCTACTCCCCAATGACCACGAACTGCCTTAGCAAACCTTTCAATATTATTCGGAAGGCTACTAATAAAATAACGAATTTCTACTGTTGTTTTTCCTTTCTCTTGACGAATATGCTCCACCATACCAACACTATTTAATTGTACCCAGTCTGTATTAGAATTTAACTGTGCTTTTTCTGATGATATCATTACATAATGACGAATTTCTTTTCGTCCATGCCCTTTCTCTTCTGTTGTGTATCTTCCCTCCTCTAATCCCTCAAATCCTGTCTGTATACCGATTTTAAATAAGCTTTCTACATACGAATATAGATGACCTTGGTTTTCTTTTAATGTAATTACATAATCTGCATCTTGCCTAACTATTTCTTTCACTATTTCTTTTTGACAACCCATTGCATCTATTGTGACTATACATCCAGATATTTCTAATACTTTTAGTAATTCTGGTATAGCTGTAATTTCATTTGATTTGGCATCGGTTTTGACTTGTCCTAGTACTAATCTATTATGTACAGCCCAAGCATTTACCATATGTATTGCTGCTTTATCACTGCCCTTATCATAAGAACCACGCAATGTTTTTCCATCTATTGCTACTATATCTTTCTCTATTATCTTTTGTATTGATTTCATCCAATTCACAAAACACTGTTGAAATTGTTCTGGTTTTATTCTGGCAAATACTCTCGCAAAGGTATCATGTGTTCGCGTAGCGTCTCCGTCAGGAGACGGAATCCCATTTGGCAATTCTAAAAAAGTTTTTAGCCAACCATGTTTTGCACATCCATACATTTCTATTTCTATCCAACCCTCTGCTCCGCATATCACTGCACAAATCGCTATCGTTAGAATATCAATTAATTTGTGTCTTTTTGTCCGCTCTATTCTTGGATCTTCTATTCCCAAAAAGTGGTCAGCTATTGTAATTTTGGGCTTCAGTTTCATGTTTATTTAATATCTATTTCTATGACAGCACACCTAAATCCAGGTTAGGATACCACATTTGCCTATCCTTGCTGCCATATCTTTCATCCTGGGCGATCGCAACTGTTTTCTTTTTCGCTCTCTACCCTCTAAATGCCGTTCTTGTCTGCTTTCATCGTGTTATTTTAATCTCCATCAATATTTAGATGCGTTCGCCCTGCTATGACGGCGAACTGTCCTCAAGAATTCCTTAATTCGTCCAACATATTTTTGGACACCCATACGTTTAATTTTTTGACCAGATATAGTTGCAGCCGTGTATGCAAGTGAGATTAATAATATTAGGGAAATTAAGCGTTGACCTGATACGTTAGTATCTTCTAAATTATAGCCACCACTCTTAAAATCTCTAAACATTTCTTCAATATCAAAACGTTGTTTATAAGCCTTAATAGCTGAATCTAAATCATCTAAATTAGTCAGGATAAACCAGCCTTCCTCCGGCGTAATTCCAAAACGTTTCCGTTTCCATTTAGTAGCGAGATTAAAGCTAACAAACCCTTGAGATTTTGTATATTTAATACCTTGGTAAAAGAAGGAAAGACCAGGTGCTAAACCCAAATCTCTTAATTGCAGCCAAATTTCTGGTTCTATTTCTATAAAAGCATCTTTTTTTAAGCGTAAGCAAAAATATACTTTCTGCTCTGTGAGCCAGAAAGCGGCGCTTTATTGAACAAAATTCTCGGTCTCCTAATACTACAGTTTTATAATCCTTGAAAATCGGTAATGCTTTCTTAAATACTGCCTCTTGTTCATCAAAATTGCTTGAACCCAACTTATTTAATAGCTCAAAATATATTGGGATAGACCTCTTGTCCCAAACTACGCTAATCATTAATAAATTAATGCATCCCCAATTAGTCCGATCTATAACTACATAAACAACTTCATTGAAAGGAAAATTTATTTCTAGCCAACTTCTAACTATGGGAAACCAAATCTCTTCAATATTGATGTAGTTTAAAGATAAAAACCGCTGAATTCTTTTCCTCCTACTTTCAAATAGTATTGGTATTGGTAAAGCAGTTGCTAGCGCCTCAAGGCTAACAGTTTTAATAGATTGTAATAAATAAATGAGGAGTTTTAGTAATAAGTATTCAGTACGTCCAAGTGATCGCTTGAGGTGTGTCTCGTAGAATTCCGGTAATATTATCATTAAATAGAGCTTATTGCGAATGAATGCTCTTTCTGTTTTACCACAAATTGCTACACTCGTTGCCCTATATCTATTTCAGGGTATTTTGTACCCCCTCAAGATTTACGAGTTTGACGATTACCTCATAGACTTCGGCATCGCCGCAAAATACTTCCGCCATACCATTGCGCTCTAGTTGAGCAATGGCAGAAACAATTGCATTCAACAGCACACACAATCCCTCAGTATTAGCTTTGATGATCACGGGCTGGCGTGGTTTTTGCTGTGCGTATACATGGATAAAAGGGTATTCTTTAACTAATTCGTTCATGATTGGTTTTGAGGGGGAAACTTGTTGATTCCCCCATATTGATTACTGACGCAGGCGTGTTTGACTACTGTTCGTAGTCCGAAGTTGTTGGGTTTGGGCTTCGTCCTTAAACTCCCGTTCGCCTACAACTCCCAAAGCTTCTTCAAACGGTTGCGTAGCTGATAAACAACTCAGCCCCTCAAATCCTTCTGCCTCTACTCGAACTTCACCTGTAGCATTGTCGAAATGAATCAATATTGAACGTTCCATGCGTTATCTCCTTATATATTGCTGTTGTTGCTGATGTCCACTGAAGGTAAGACGTAGGGTTTGCACAGCCCCGTTGGTTTGTTCAGCGATCGCGCACTCTCCAAATTGCTGCTGAAGCTCGGCGGCTTTAGCGCGAACCATCCGCTGTCCATAAGCCAGCATCAGTTTATTGCTAAAGAAGTCTTGCCCTAAACGCGGGTCTGTCTCGTAGGCATCGTGTATCACTTCATACACCTCACTATCTTGATTCCACTTGAATCCGATGTCTGCACGGGCTTTAATTGTGCGACCAGACACGATAATTTGTGCGCTCCTTCCCTGGGAGCTACCGTAATAACCTCGGAGTGGTTGTGCTGTTTCATGTACTTGCGGATTCAGTTTCAAATCTTGTAAAGCTTGTACCAGACATTCACGGTTAGTGAGTTTGGTTTTTACTGTTGAGAAATGCGACATAATTTATCTCCTGTGGAGTTGAAATTGAAGAAATGTGATTAACGTACAAGTGCAATGCCATATGTGAGCTATTGTGGACATCGCACTTTTAAGACATCGGTAAAGTCAAGAGCGAGCGTGCATTCGCTCTTGACCATTTCTTACCTAAACTTGAAAGACATGACGGTAGCTTTGGACAAGCCCACGTCGCCAGTCGCAAGTTGTTGCAGATTGCGTTGTTCATCTAACAACTTGGTGCGGATAGAATCCATCTTTTGTTGTAACTGCGAGCACGTATCTGAACCTAGATTCTTGGACTCAATCGCCGGATCATTAACGATAGAATCCAAGTGCGCCATCATCGCCTCCAAGCTGCTGCCTGCCTCCGGGTCAGCGTTTGCCAATAGCACCTGAACCTTCATCAGATGTCGTTGCATCTTTTTCTTAAAGAGAACTGGTTTCCGTCCCGGCTCCCAATCAGCCAGCTCCTCCAACAACTGAGCAGCGAGTTGTTCACCACCAGCGAGTGCTGATTCACGTAACCGTTGCTCTAGATTTTTGTCATACTGTTGAATGAACTTCGTAATCTGGTCTAGACATTCGGCTTGCTGCTGGTTGAGTTGTTCGGACAGCGCAGGGATAATCACCGGACGACCGATGACTACCTGGAGATAATCCTCCAAATCAGTCAGAGTAGGGAAAGCTCGAAGCAAGTTGGTTTTTACAGATTCTTGCTTATCCTGGGGTAATTCCCAAGCATTGAGAGATAGGAATTTATCAATTCGCTCTTGGTAATCAAGTAGTCCAGAAGAGTAATCATCCTGAAGTTGTGTGCGGAGAGCCGGAGCGATCGCATCTCTAATATTAAGTAGTTGATTCCACACCAGGGGAGCCAAATCAATTGGACAAACCCAATCACCAGTATCAGATGACATCCACTCCTGGACTGAAGCAATCTCTTGTCTAAGTTGGGTGGCAGCTTCGTCCAACTTCTTAAATACCTTGATACCTCGCAAACCAACTTCGGAATTTGTAACCTTAACAAGGTCTGATTCAATTTCAGAGACTTCAGCTTTTAAAACATCTGCCCATTTAGGCGCAGCAGATTTTGTGCTTTTCTTTAACTGAATACGAAACCGAATACGGGTTTTATTCAACTGTGAGAAATTGTGACGTTCAACTACTGCATCAGTTAGAAAGGTTGCAGTAGCAGTGTGATCAATTGCTTGTACCATTTCTGTCAATTCTCCAATTATTAAATAGAATCCAGGAGTCAGGAGTCAGAAATAAGAATGAATTTTGTACGGCTGGCACATGAATAAACAGGTTTAAATTCTCTACTAATTGATTCTGGCTCCTGAATTCTGACTTCTGAATTCTTTTTCCTTACTTTTCATTCCAGATGTAGCGAAGCTCTCTTACAAAGCCATAGTTGGAAACTAGACCACAACCCAATAAATCCCTGATTTCCGAACCATACAGGATGTACGATTAATAGTTGCAGTTCCTAACTCGTGGCTATCTTTGAGGTGTTGAATATTCCTGATAGCTCGGTAAACTATTTTCGTAGAACCATTTTTTTGTAGCTTAATGGGTCTTTTGACAACAGGTGGTTTATAAATTGACATAGCTCTTAAATGAAGAATTCAGTCCTTCTGGAGTCAGAATTCAGAATGAACTGAATTCTGCAACAGAGATAAGTCAACAAATTGAATCAGAATTCAGGAATTATTAAAACAGCTTGAAATGCTTATCCTAACTAAATTCTGAATTCTGAATTCTGTGTTCTGTATTCTGTTTCAAAATAATTTAAGTTGTTCAGAGTTATCTTCAGGTGCAGAAGTCGAGGCAGACATCCCTACTACTTCAGAACAACGGATTGCTAATTTAGTACGGTTCAAAACTATATCCGACTTCCTCTTATGCCCTGGAGTTGGTAAATGACCGAAGACATATCGGGGATTAGTACTAGTACCTGATTGACGCAAATACTGGTATAACCCTCCATCAATTTGGTAAACTTTTGATGGATTTAATAGCCTTGGATCGTAAATAGGATGAAGTTCCATTTTCGTTCTCCTGATTTAGTAGATACTTTCAATTTCTAAGCAGCGTAGCGATTGCCTGGAAATGCTTTCAAAAGTTGCGCTCTCTTGTTTAGCTGTAAACCTTAAGCGATGGGGCTTTGCGTTTCAAATTCCCGTTACCATCGTTACCGTTAGTTTCTATTGTCGGCTGCTGAGAACATTCGGATCTCTTGCACTGGTATTCCCAATGATTAATTTGCGTTTTCTGCCGATGTTCTACAAGAACAATAGTGTTTCTGTACTTGGGGTCTTTTCCACTAATTAAATAAGCGCCATACCAATTCGCAATTCGCAATTCGCAGTTCGCAATTAAATCAGTAGGAGCTTGTACTCACCACTGATTTAAGACCACCAACTTTCGTCGTGTGGTAGGGCTTGTACCCATTTTTAGGCAATTAACAATTCTCATTTTCAATTGCGAATTGCGAATTGCGAATTGCGAATTGCGAATTGTTTCTTATCTAAACCCATCAGTGCATTCCAAGCTGATTCGTGTTGTTGTACTTTACTCATTTGCGGCAATTGTTGTAGAGTGTGCTATAGTTTATTGCTATCATCTGGTAATTATGTGGGAACTTTATAGAGATTTCAGTTCCCACTTTTTTGACAAATATGAGCAACTCTTGTTAAGCAGTAAGTTTCTTTTTCCTTGGCTCGGATAATCTGGATGTGCCGTTAGCTGAGCGAGGGGTCAGAGAGATAGGCGCAGGAATTGTACCAAATGGAGTACGGATTTCTAAATCCGTATTCAACTCTTCTTGAAGAACCATTAGCCGCTTCAAGTGTGAGTCAATTTCAGCTAGGATTTGGGCTTCTTTTTCTTGCTCTGCTAGGAGATGAATTTGTGTTTCCAGTAAATTTAGTGCTTGACCAGTAGTTTCATTGACTAATACTGTATAGTACCAACCTTGACGATTCTTTTGAGCCGAGTAATTGATGCCAATAATTTTCCCTTGTTGGGTACGCTGACCTATAGTAAAAAGAGGTTGAGATAGAGAGCATGTCAGTGTGATTGTGGCTTGCATTTTTGTTACCTTTTGATTAATTAGCAGTTGAAAGTGACAGAGGATTACAGATAGAAATGCTCGAAGATTAGGTTTAATTTTTCCTTCTCTTCATCAGGCAATGCGTTAAAATCGAACTCTGATGAATCCCAAACTTCATCAAGACTCGTGGACTCGTCAACAATATCTGCAATTAAACGGGTCTTGTCGTCGTAATCCCATCCGTTAGCCAAAAGCCACGGCAGAACTCCCTCAGATTTCAACAGCTTGGACAAGTCGAATGAGTCAGAAAACTGCTGTAGGTTTTCGATAGTTGGATGAACAATTGTTGTTGTCATTAGATTATTTGGAGTAGTGAATATACAGCATAGTAAGCTGTAGATAAGGCTTGAGTAACTGATGAGCTACCTTAGCTCAAGCCCTATTTGCAACTAACTAAAACACCATTTCATTCGCAGCCTTGACTACATCCAAGGCTTGACGCGCAATCACTTTCCAGTCAGTTTGCTCGTTGTAGTTAGCCATGATTAGCTCACTGCCGATCCACACACGACAGAACAGCACAGTTCCCTTATCCCCTGCCTGCGGTTGAATTGTCACTGGGGAATAAAGCTGTTGTGGAGTCAACAAGGCAACGGCTGCTAATATGCTTTTTGAAAAGTGCGTATCATAACCGCTTTCTAAAATGTAAAGTTTATCTGCTTGAATTGAAATCAACAATTTGCACTTTTCTTCCCCATTCCTGTCGCTCTTTTCAAATTTCAGTTCTCGCAGATATCCAGTTAAAGCAGTTTGGGTAATCGCAACTGGTTCATTATTCGATAGCATATACCACAACGATTTGTTATGGCGATTGCAATAGATTTTGCAACTGCCAGCATCAGAGTGCAATCCCAGTTTTGGCTTATTTATTGAAGCGACCAACTGCTTAAGCAATTCTTCCTGACGCATTAAAGCAGCAAGTAATTCTGATGTTTCTTGAGGAGTCATGTGTTTGATACCAATACATTTTCATTGATGCTTGGCGGAGCCGTTTAGTCGTGATGTATGAAGCGTAAAACTAATAAAACAGCGCTCTTGATTTCACAAAAGCGCCACAAACTGGTTAATAATTAATTTAGAACTATGCTGATGGATTGTTCCTATCTCGCAATAATCGCAATATTTCTTCTATACTTGCATCGATATTACGAATATCAGCTTTCACTTGCCTGATGTCGGCTTTTACTTCCCTCATATCTGAAGCTAGACCTGTAGCCAAGGTAATTGTCCGAGCGATCGCCATCTGTGAAGTTCCAATGGTTCCGGCTTGAATCTTTAGTGTGGCTACATCCTCTGTTAATTCGCTGAGGCGTAGATAAATATCATCAATTCTGGCATCGTCGGTCATTTGTTTTTCCTCCCCTGTTTTATTTTAAGCGGTTAACTCTGACCTGATCAAGGTTTTTGACCTTACAATCGTTATGCTACATAAGATGTCTAATAACATGATGGTGGGTATCAAAACCCACCATTTTCTCTACACCGCTACCAACTCCCGACTCACTCCCGACACAACCACAGTCGTAACCCGTGATAGTGCCTCAACAGCCTCCCTCACGCTCCAGTACTGGATGCCATCGCCGCACTGCCAGTAGTATGTTTCTGGGTCGTTGAGCCAAAAGCATTCAGAGTTTCTAACCCTGAAGAGAATGCCGATAAACTCACGACCTTTGTAGAGGTTGTGAGCCGTCCGCATATCAGTCTTACCCACATAAGTCAGCCGATAGTCGTCCACTGGCTTACACAAGTCCTCTGAACGAGTCCCGCGATAAGAACAGTTAGCACAACCGTGACCATCGCAGTCAGG
The DNA here is from genome assembly GCF_038096175.1 of Nostoc sp. UHCC 0302. NCBI lineage: Bacteria > Bacillati > Cyanobacteriota > Cyanophyceae > Nostocales > Nostocaceae > Nostoc > Nostoc sp. UHCC 0302. The sequence continues at coordinate 37,946 of NZ_CP151100.1, read as the reverse complement.
GCAGATGGCAGCAGGCAGACAAACGTAAACGGGCGGTGAGAAGTCCCAATCTGATAGCGGACTAAATGCTTGAAGAAGGCTGTGTTCAATGTAGCAGCCTGCATTGCCAATCACTTTGTCAGTGAAGAATTTGACGTTCAAAGATAGCCAATCATATTCACCCAACAAGCTAATTTTCTGACTAGCTTGTTCCAACTCGTCGTCTAACTGTTGATTGCGTTCTACTGGAGCAGAAAGGCTTATTTTTATTTCTGCTACTGCGCGTTTGAATGGCTCTTTATGGTATCTAGCATAGCCGTGAGTCATCTTCACCCACACGATATCATCTTCATTAATCCAAATGGTCACCACATCTTCTGGCTTGCATTCGTGGCTGTAGTCTGACTCATTAACGATGGTTGCAATGATTTGGCGATCCTGTGTAGTTAGCGGATCTTTTGTTGGTGCAGAGACTGAAATTTGTGTCATCATTATAAATTGCCTCTTCTTTAGTGTGTTGGGGCATAGGGGCGATCGCGTAGTTTTCCGGACGCAGCGATCGTCCTATTTATTAGTCAGCTTGTTGTGCCTTCAGCACAACACTCTCAATCTAGAATTGGCGAAGCCTAATATTATATTTCTTGCTCCTAGCCAGTGACTGGAGCTACCGAGCAAGATACACAGCAGTCAAATGACACGCGGCTGTAATAGTTTTAAAAGCCATAAGTCATCCTGTTTGGCAATTTTATTAACCGAATCCGTTTTCCCAATGTGTACCTCTCGCTTTCTCTGGTTATGCCAGTGCATCAGCTACCCCTCAATCGGTACTTCCGACTCTCTTGTAATGGTTCAGTAGTTCTGGTTTGCAACTCTTTTGCGTTTAAGCGCAGGTGATTCGCTTTCCTTGACTCTAATATAAGCATAGACCACTGCCTGTGCATTTGTCAAGAAAATGTAAAGCAAAAGTCTATGCAAAAGCTAGAATCCTTATACTGCTCATATTCCAGTTATCTAGGCAAAGTATAGACAAGAACTTAAGATTGGATATAGTGTTAAAGAAAGATTATTTAAGAGGTAAAAATGCCGAAGTTTTTAGCTGAAGGTGAGAGTCAAATGAATTTTCGTATTTCTGCCGACAAAAAAGAGGCATTTAAAAAATATGCAGAAGAACACAACACTTCAGCCAGTAAGTTGATACTAGAGTTCATTGACAGCTGTTTGGGAATTGTGCCTACTAAAGAACAAGCTGACTTGGCAGAAGTAAGAGAAAGACTATCTAGATTGGAAGATTTAGTTATGGGGGAATCAGCCGCCTGAGAGGGGAAAACGAAACTCTCAGGCAATGGCGTGATCGTGTTTTAGCTTTAAATCCAGAAAAAGAACCGTAACCCCGTCATGGGGTTTTTTAATGCCTTTACTTTTGTAAATACTATATGTAAAGTTTAGCCTTGACTTATGCTAGACATAAGGTGTAGGCTGTAAATAAAGAATTAGGGATAATTACTAGCTAAAGTCTAGAGCCTTTAGCAATATTTAACCTATCGATATTTAAGCCATTCATTAGGACTTGAGCCAATTCCCTTGTCTAAGGAAAGCCCCTTAATAAAGTAGCCATTTACCCTAACTGGAGCAGAGAATATGTCACAGATTGAAATCGCCCAGATAATTGAGCAGATTAAAGAAGAGATTCAGGTAGACTCAAGTGGTCAAGGAAAAGCCAGCATCAGAGCCGCAGCAAGACTAGCAGATGTGCAAGATTCTTCCCTTCGTCGGGCGTTTTTAAGTGCGGCACTAGAACCATCTGCATTAGCTCAAAGTATTATGCAGTCAGGGTTTGATAGTGCGGTACTAGAATTATGGAGTGAGCAAGGGATTCCAGATATGGGACTTGCCGCAATCATTGAATACTACGCTTACGATGCTGGCAGGTACTGCAAAAAGCAAGCCCGCTTAGTATGCAAAGCGTTCAACAGGATTGGTATTCGAGCTTGGATGCAAGACATTAAAGGTTGGAGCAAGTCTGAAAAACATAACCAATCAGTCCAGTCCCCTGCACCAGCGCTTCCCCCAGTGGAACAGCGTTTGCAAACTTTCGTACAAGCCATGAAGACTCTCGCCGAACTCACAGGTGGCAGGCTCAACCCATACATCGAACAGCATTGCAAAGACTTCGCCGCTAATCTGATAGCTGACTACAACAGACAAACTCTAACCGGCACACAAGAAAAGTAGCTTGGCGTGGTGAATTTTGCTGAGATTGAACTGGGTAAAAAAGTCCCTCTCAAAGGCACTCACTACCGTGGTCACCTCGGCACATGGGTGAGAACATTCTACCCACATCTGGGCGATCGCCAGGAAACACGATTGGTTAATGGTACTCAGCAAGATGTCTACGTCTACGCCTGCCATGATCCAGAAGTTGCAGCAGGTCTAACAAAAGCGATTGAAGAATTCTTCGCCCATCCTCATCCCAGTTTTGCCCTTAGACAGGCAGGGGCTTTCGCTAGCAAGAAAGAAAAGGTATCGGTTTAGTAACCATCTGCCAGAAGTTATCACTAACTTGAGTTTTCTTTTGCTAAATGCTGGCTATTAAACCGATATCTTTTGATTCGCCCATTCCAAATTGATTTTAAAGCTTGCTGATGAAACAAAGAATAAGTAACAGATAAGGAGAGGTTAATGACACGATTTCAAGATCCAAGAGCTGCTGCACTTGCCCAACAGATAGACCAAATCAATGCAATCGGTTGGGAAGGAGCTTGTGATATGGCACTACAACAGCACACAGCAAAAGGCGGATTATCGCCAGTAGAAGCAGTATTGCGTTTCGATATGTTCCTTACAAAAGCGCAAGACACAGCCGATAAGCGACAAGCACTGTGGACAGAGCAAGTAAACCAAAATATCAGCGGTATCGAGTGGTACACCGTCGAGTACGGCGGTATGGCTGTAGAGCTTCCCCGGCTGTGTGAAGAATTGACACTTGTTCCTGGGGATAAGGAAATATTGATGCAGTCTAAGCCGATGGCGTTAAAATTCCTCGCACATTGGAACATTGCCTTCAAGCTGTGGCGTTATGACCGCTCTGTTGAATCGCGTTGGCTTTCCTCTCGCTGGAGTCAGTTTTACGCCGAATACTTGCATGGGGAGTGGGTGGAGATTTGGACTGAGGATGAAGTCTACCAGATCCTTCTCCCAGATGGAACATTGCAGGACAAACCCACTTTTGCCATCAACGCTTGCTGTTGCTGGGGCAATCCTTTGGCAGTCCATCGCACCGCTAGCTATTCGAAGGCTGGCTCAAATTGGTTTGTGTGGAATAATTTTACGCCTTGGAGGTAAGAGAGAGTGATACCTTCGGCACACTTCGTGAACGCACACACCCATGTAATACGATCACGCTTAATTAAATGTGGAAAGTATTCACGGTTAAATTACCAACTTTTAACTAGCTAATCAAGCTATAAACCTCATAGAAACCTCATGTTTTTTCTCACGATTGTATAGGTCATCATCTATGATTTCCCGTCTGAATCTTAATCCAAAAAGCCTAAAACTCTTAAGTTTACCTGTAAGTGCTAAAAATTACTTGAATAAAAAGCTAGTAATTAGCAACATAGCGTTTGTTAACAGTATCTTTGAGGGTCAAAATAAAAGCGATCACTATTAGACAAGTAGCAATCGCCACGTTAGACACTCCTTTACTTCAGCATAACCAACATGAGAGTCATTGTTACACTTGTCGAAAAAATTACTAGTGAAGCTCACATAGACGTTCCTGACGGTCTAACAGAAGCAGGTATTAAGCAGCACATTGTAGACCGCTATAACAGTGGCGAGATGCTGACTGATTTGAATATTTTCCACGTTGATTTTGAATCAATCAGCGCCAAAATTGTTAAGCAAACGGGAGAGAATTTATGACTGTTGCACAACTGTTGACACCACTACCACAAACTATTGGTAGGCATCCTCTGAACTTCTACGAATCTCCATCGTGGTTCACAACTGAACTACTACGCCATGTTCCGCTGTCTGGTGTGATTGGTGAGCCTTGTGTTGGGATGGGGGCGATCGCATCATTACTTTCAGCTTGGCCCGATACAGAAAGAATCTGGACTAACGATATTGACCCTAACAAAGAGGCTCATTTTAACCTAGACGCAACGCTATCCCAGTCATGGGAGAAATTCCCAGAATCGGATTTTATAGTAACTAATCCCCCATATTCTGACCTCGTTGCACCAATTATCAAAAATGCGTACCGTAAAGCCCGTGTTGGTGTTGCAGCATTCTTGTTGACCAGCTTTCTCGAACCCTGTGATGACCGAGCGGATTTCTTGCAGCAGCACCCGCCGTCACTTGTAATCATCATGCCCCGCTTTTGTTTTCGTAAGGACAAAAAGGGTACTCGTTGGGCGACGGATAATATCACCATCTCATGTTTTGTGTGGGATAAACGCGCAACGGAACAACAAATTATTATTCGCCCCAAGTCTCAAATCCTGGGTTTTTACAAGAATCCAGAACAGGCCATAACTCAAGAACGGGCAGAAGAAATTGTTCGGACGATTGCTCAAGGGAAGTATTTATGAAACAGATAAATTTTTTGATGAACCGACAACAGTTTTACCAGTCAATTACTATCCAAATTTTCTTTCTAAGCAAGAAGCCTCGGAACTTTACCAACATTGCCAACAACTGCAATGGCAACAGAATCAAATACGTATGCTTGGTAAAACGTTGCCCGTTCCGCGTCTAGAGTGTATTTACGGGGATGAGGGCTGTGATTACCTCTACTCCAAGAGCGTCTTACTCAAACCATCGCCTTGGACAGAACCTTTAGCTAACTTACGTGATTCTATCACCGCCATCACTGGCTACAGCTTCCGAATTGTGATTGGCAATCAGTACAGAAGCGGCCAAGACAGTATCGGGTGGCACAACGATAGCGAGGCTTCGATGGGACTTGACCCAGCGATTGCATCAATCAGTTTGGGTTCAGTGAGGAAATTCCAAATTAAGGCCATCGGGGGCAAGCCTATTGACTTTTGGCTGGAGCATGGAAGTTTGCTGGTGATGCTTCCAGGCTGTCAGAGTACTCATCTGCATCAAGTTCCGAAGACTAATAAGGTCGTTAGCACACGGATTAATCTAACTTTTCGACCGCACGTTGGGGGTAACAGATGAGCCAATTCATAAATAGTATGAACAATACCAGTATCAACGCTTAATTGGCGAATGGTTTTCTTTTTCTAATGCGGATGTTGAATAACTAAGTTTAGGCATGAAACGGAGGTAAAACGTATGAATACAACAAGTGATCGCAAAGACTTTTTACCCGTTGTTCCATCTTACTTTGATGAGTACGGGCTGGAGCCAATGGAATATCGCTTATATTCTCACATCGTTAGACGTGCTGGTAAAAACAGCTGTTTTGAATCTATCCCTAACATGGCTCGAAGCTGCTTGATGAATGAAAAAACTGTCCGAAAATCATTGCGGGTTTTAGTTGCTGCCAGATTAATAAAAGTTGTACAAGAACGCAAAGGTAGAACATCCATTTACGAACTTACTCAACCAAGTGAGTGGCTTGACTCGCAATCTTTACCAGCGATTAGGCAAGAATTCACGACAAATAGTGTTAATCAAAACTTGTCACACAATGGTAATACCCCTGGCAATAATGGCAGTGGTACCAAATCAGGAGGGGGTAGTAGTACCAAATCTGGTAGGGGTGTGGTTCCTGATTTGGTAGGGGTAGTGGTACCAAATCTGGTAGGAGTAGTGGTACCTGATTTGGTAGACGAAGTATATCCCAATAAGGTAATCCCATCTAAGGAATTTACACTTAATGCAGCACCCCCAACTCAAAACGCATTTCCCACCCAAGAATCGTGTGTGTGTGAAACTGAACAACTAAACCTTGAAAAACCAAGCTTAGAAAAATCAACCCCACAACAACCCACTTTGTTGTCAAAAAATTCTGAGTCTTTGCAACAAACCGATAATCCCTCAAGAGGATCAACTATTGCGGCGGGGTCGTTCGATAAAATCGAACAATCGAATCAAGCCCAGACCTGCCCTTACAATCAAGCCCAGAACGTGAAAGAACTGATTGATGCGTGGCTAACAGATCCGACTGCTATGAGTGATGATTTTGTCCCACTGGTTGTCAGAGAAAAAATCAAGTGGAATCGCTGGGTTTTACCTTGGCACAGTGGGCAGCGAAAGCTGAATAACTTGTACCAAAACTTCAACCCGATAGTTGTGGACTTCCTGGCACAAGAATTAGCCACGAAGTCTAAACGCTCCGCACAACAGGAAATAGACCATGCGATCGCTGTAATCAACACCTGGGAGAAAACCAAGGGTGGGTGGACAAATTTGATGCAGCGCTATCAGAAAGCTCATAGTGCCGAAACTCAACGCCTTGCCCAACAACAAGCTCTTGCTACGGCTCATGCTGCTCCTAATGAGTTGAGGGCAGTACTACCAGAAATCAGACAAGCCCGGAGATTTGCAAAAACAGAATTCAGGAGCAAGGAGTCAGAATTCAGAATGAGAGATTGTGTGACAAGTGGACGAATCATAGCTTAGACCAAGCTATTTCAATCCTCGAAATAAATTTTTCTGCTTGTTTATTCTGACTCCTGAATTCTGACTTCTGAATTCTGATTCGATTTCCCAAAACCGCATAGGAGAAAAAGCGATGTTTTCACCAGATTTTGCCCCAGATAACGTAATTTCAATGCCTGACCGTTTACCACCCCAGGCGATAGAAGCGGAAGAAGCTGTGCTAGGTGGTATCTTATTCGACAATGAAGCGATCGCTCGTGTGATCAAGATTTTACAGCCAGATGATTTTTACGTTTCTTCCCACAAGGATATTTACTCTTCAGCAGTGCGATTGCACAACGCTGGGCAACCCACAGATTTGTTATTCGTAGCCAACTGGTTAGAATCTCATGACCTTTTAGCTCGCGTTGGAGGTAGAAACAAGCTTGCCTCTTTGGTTAATTCCTGCGTGAGTGCTGTCAACATTGATGCTCTTGCAGAACTAGTTCGAGAAAAAGCACGCCTCCGAGCAGTGATCAAAACTGCCAACGAAATGATCCGAGCAGCGATGGATGCCCCAGTTATGGAGTTAAGAGCATCTGATGTTATCGAAATGGGACAGCAGAAGCTGCTAGTACTGCGGCAATCAACTCAAGACCAACGCATTAGACCTCTGGCTGACATTATCCCCCAAGTTTACGCCGAGATAGAATTGGCTAATAGTGGTGAGGATGCGATTGAAGTCAGTATCCCCACAGGGTTCTATGATTTGGATGAGGTGATTGGTGGTTTACCCTTTGGTAGCCTAACCGTTGTTGGTGGTCGTGGGGGAATTGGTAAATCTACCTGGGCATTAGATATCGGATTGAGGGCTGCTGCTAGCGGATTAACAACCGCTTATTTCGCTTTAGAGATGTCCGCCTCACAAATGGTCAAAAAGACCCTCTCAAGGCTTGCAGCACCCCACATTCCTTGTGACTTGCTTTTTAAACGTAACGCACTTCATCAATCTCATTGGAATCCTTTAGCTCAATCTTGTGCCGAAGCGATGGGATTACCTTTCTGGTTAAATGATGATCCAGTTATTACCACTTCCCAAATTAAAGCTCATTTGCAAGATGTTGCTTCCCAGTGTGGAGAAGTCAGTTTGGTAATTATTGATTACGTGCAGTTAATTGAACCAATGCGCCGTGAACGTGGAGAAAATCGTGTACAAGAAATCGACTCTATTTTGAAACAATTAAGAGCGATCGCTAAACAATTCAATTGCGCTGTCTTGGGATTAGCACAGTTAAAAAGAGAAGTTGATTCTCGCTCCGAAAAACGTCCAACAAAAGCAGATTTTCGAGAATCTGGAGGATTTGAACAAGAAGCTGCTGTCATGTTGGGATTGTACCGTGAAGATTACTACGATAAACAATCTACCCAAAAAGGCATTTTTGAAGTTTCAGTTCTCAAGAGTCGCTTTAGCAGCGAGACAACTGTTAATCTCTTATTCGATGAACGATTTGGACAGTTTAAGAACTTAGCGAGAAATCACACATTTAACTAATCAGTTAGAGCCTAACAATCTGAAAAATAATCTCCAAAAAGTTGAGGAAAATACTATTTAGAATAGGAGAATATTGGGTCAATTACCAGAAATTTGAAGGAACAAGGAAAGTTATAATTGATGAAATACAGCATCGAACTTTTGAACGAAACCACCAAGCTAACTTTAATAATTCAAGACCAGCTTGATTGTTCATTCAATGAAGCTTGTGAAGTTACAAAAATTATCTTTCGTCAAGTCAGGAATAAGGAACTTGTGATAGATAACTCTTTGAAATCTTTACTACCTAATTTTCTCCAACAAGTAAGAAACACCACTAAATAAATACAACAATATGCACAACCAATCTAAACCAGGGCATCTCCAAAACTTTTCCGGCTTACAAATTGAATCCGCTATTGCCAAAGCATTTAAGGATCTGACCAATTCTGACCATGAAATTGAGATGATCACATTTCAAGTTGAAAGAAGCTCTGACGAAGTAAAAATCGTTTTCTACGCAAGGCAAGAAACTGAGAATGATTGAAACCTATCAACAACTTCTACAGCAATGGGCAACTCTTGCTCCAGATGAATGCTCTACCACTGACCGGGATTACAGGTTTAAAGTAAAAGTGCTGCCCGAATTTGAAAAATGTTCTTTTGACAACCCCTGGCGCTCGGTTACTTCCGAAAACCTTACTTGGCGGCTTCATGTAGCTGAAGATGTAATTCTTAGACAGTTAAATTTCGTTCTTCTGACAGTTCTACATCGCTGTTCTGTCCGTCAGACTAATATCAACTTCACTTTCATAGAGCTTGGAACTATCGCCACAATCTGTAACGGGCTGAAGTCGCAAATACATCCACATCCGGCACTTGCAGCTTTAGATGCTTATGTTCAACTACTGAATTTCTAGAGGGTGGTACATGAAAGCGATATCCGTTCGTCAGCCTTGGGCATGGGGAATCATTTACTCCACCAAAGACATAGAAAATCGTGGCTGGCCCATCAACTACCGAGGTGATATTCTCATCCATGCTGCAAAAAAGTGTACCAAGAAGGAATACGAAAGCGCCTCCATCTTTTGTCAAAGTATGGGCGTGTTTATACCAGAACTAAAAAGTCTCCGTCGTGGTCAAGTCATCGGCGTAGTCACAATAGTTGACTGTCAGTTTTCACAAGTTGCTGATGGCTGGGGGATGCCTGGGCAGTACCATTGGCAGCTAGAGAACCCGCGAGAGATTACACCGATTCCCTACATTGGGCAGTTGGGGATTTTTGAAGTACCAGACGATTTGGTCAGGAGTGCGATCGCCTTATGAAATCAGTCCTTTCTCTTTTCTCCGGCATCGGCGGACTCTGCCATCACGGAATATTAGCCGCTCGTCTATCCCACAAATTTCGAGTCCAGCAATTTGTTGAAATCTCCCCTTATTCTCAATCCCAATTGCGCCATGAACAACCAGGAATTCCAATCCACGCAGATATTACCAACTACCACTGCCACCGACGACAATTCGACATTTTGTGCGGCGGATTTCCCTGTAGTGGCACCAGTAACGCTGGAGACAAAAAAGGACTCAACGACCCCAGGTCTGGACTGTGGCGCGAAATGTTTCGTATCATCAACCAGTGTAGACCAGCAATCGCTCTCATCGAAAACCCCACAGGGCTACTCGCTAGAGGGATGGCAACAGTCCTCGAAGACCTTTCCCAAATCCGGTACGTATGTGAATGGGAAACTATACCCGCGTCCTGCCTCGGCTTGCCACATCAAAGAGAAAGAGTCTTTATCATTACCTACGCCGATGGCTTATTCTACCGTCAACAGCCAACCCCCTGGGCAGACCAAATTAGAAATCAGATTACGCAAGTACGGTTCTCTCATGAAGACCGAAGCTTTGAACCCGGTATTCGTGAGGTGGCTTTTGGGATTCCCATTGGAGTAGCCAAGGGTATCAAAGGTAATTACGATGCACGTCGCGCTTATGGGTTGAGTTGTTCTCCACGTCAGGCTGCTGTTGCATGGAAACGAATTGATTACTTGTCGGGTTTAGTATCAAAGCAGGAGGCATCTGTATGACTAATCTTGTCCACGACTTAGAACAGTGCTGGTACATCTCCCCACCGTGGGGTCAACGAATCCCGCCGTTACTGATAAGTCTGCTTGAGCGAGTGTACGTGAAGCCTGCCAAAGCATTCGGTTACTGCTGCGGTGTCGAATGGTCGCCACAGGGTTGGAAGTATGAAGTTGTTACTGGTAATGACAATATTACTGTCTATAGTGACCAAATCATCGGTACTGGTAATTTACAACCGATTACTAAAGAAAAACCTGTGTTTCGATTGGGCGAGTTGGTCAAGTTTCGGTTTCATGGCGATGGGCCACCGATTCGGATTGTCCAGGGCATACATTTGATTACCGATGCGTGGTTCTACAGCATCGAATGGATGTCCCCTGGCATATCGGAAAAAGGCGACGAGGTTTTCACATCCAGAGATTCCATCGCGCGGGTGACTGACTACGATTTGCAGAAAGTGCGATTATGACAGTCTTCACCTCATTCTATCGTGGCGAAATCCGAGGCGAGAGCATCTCAATCTCGCTGTACCCTCCCAAAAACTGGAAAGGCAAACACCTTCCCCTGTTCGCACCAACTCCAGAACTCCTGAAGTGGTGGAAGTCATCAGCCCAAAATGCTGAAGCTGAACTTGAGTACGAGCGTCGGTTTCTGTTGGTTCTTCAGGAGCGGCAACAGTTGATTGAACTTTGGGTGAGGAAGCAGCAGCAGGCGAGTGCAGATATTACCTTGTTGTGTTTCGAGAAGACAGAGGATTTCTGCCACAGGCATATCGTTGGGCGGGAAGTGTACTGCGATCGCTGCCGCATCTATGGGGTGGAGAAATTAGTAAAATTGTAAATTATCCAAAGGATACGAATACAGTTCTTACCCTTGAAACTGCCACTGAGTTAAATAAGGGTAGCGGATTAACCGATACCCAGACTCCTCACAAAAAACAAAGTAAAGAATATTACAACTTTGTTTCCAAGTCAAACACATCACCATTCAATAGTGACAATGGTACAGTAGCCCAAACCATCGTCCTGGCAACAGAACAACCTACAGATGAATCCTTGGGTACTCACAATGAGAGTATCCTTACCCCAGTCAAATCTACTACCGAACATCTGACCATTCCCGAACTGCTTGGTGGAGTCAAGAGCTACGACCATCTGCCTTCCGGCTGGGAGAACGTGGAGGTTATTGCAGATGTACCGATTGGAACTCCAGTACAGGTTTACAACCTCGTCTCTCGCCAGTGGCAACCGGGAGTAGTAAAGGACTACTGGGAACCAGGGGGGTTTCTGGAGGTGCGCTGTGGGAGGCGAGGGCAGAAGGTGTTCAGTGGGGAGTGTGTGGCGGTGTTTGTGGGGAAGGCTGTGGCAAACTCTACTGTGTAATTATAAAAATCATCTACTCGTCACGCAGTTTCTTGAGTTCTGCATCTGTAAACGGATTCTTACCAGCGCGTAACTCTTTCACCCAACGCTGCCGTTGTGCTTTACTATCTCCATCAGCCTGAACAATGTATGCCTCAAAGTCTGCAATTGCTCCTTTGAAGTCCCCTGTCAATGCTCTGGCTAACCCACGGCTGTCTTGGATATTGCGATCGTTAGGGGAAAGAGCTACGGCTTTGTTGCAGGCAGGCATGACATCAGCAGCTTGTTTGTATAAACTACCTTGCCAACAAAGTAAGTTCCAAGAGTCCGCAGAAATTTCAACTTGTGGATCTAACTTTTGAGCTTCATTGTAAGCTACTAATGCTTCTTTAACCTTGCCCTCGTCCACAATCTTTTTCGCTTCTTGTATCAACCTTTCAGCTTTACTTCTATTAGCTAACACAGTTGCTTTTACTTTAGGGTCAAATTTTAGGTTAGGACTCCATTTCAAGGCTGTTTGGAACGTAGCGATCGCATTCTCAATATTCCCAGATTTAGCTTCTTGTTCTCCTTCTTTAACCAAAAACGGTGCTGCTGCCATTAAGTTTGATTTATTTTGACAAACAGTTAATGTTTGTAGGTCTTTTGGATTAATTACTAGATAATCGTTCAACCATTGACAACCGCGAGACAACAGTTCATTAAGGCTATCCACACGCCACACTCTGGCTGTACCGTCTGTGGATGCAGTGACAATGTGTTTTCCATCTGCGCTAAAACTGGCGTTTCTGACAGTACTAGTATGCCCTTTAAGTTCGGCTATTTGTTTGCCCGCCAAGTCCCACACTCTGGCTGTATTGTCCCAGGATGCCGTGACAATGCGTTTCCCATCTGCGCTAAAACTGGCGTTGTAGACAGTACTAGTATGCCCTTTAAGTTCGGCTATTTGTTTGCCCGCTAAGTCCCACACTCTGGCTGTATTGTCATTTGATGCCGTGACAATGTGTTTTCCATCTGCGCTAAAACTGGCGTTGAAGACAATACCAGTATGCCCATTAAGAAGGGCTATTTGTTTGCCTGACAAGTCCCATACTCTGGCTGTATTGTCACCTGATGCCGTGACAATGTGTTTTCCATCTGCGCTAAAACTGGCGTTGAAGACAATACCAGTATGCCCATTAAGAAGGGCTATTTGTTTGCCTGACAAGTCCCATACTCTGGCTGTATTGTCACCTGATGTCGTGACAATGTGTTTTCCATCTGCGCTAAAACTGGCGTTGAAGACAATACCAGTATGCCCATTAAGAAGGGCTATTTGTTTGCCTGACAAGTCCCATACTCTGGCTGTATTGTCACCTGATGCCGTGACAATGTGTTTTCCATCTGCGCTAAAACTGGCGTTGTTGACACTACTAGTATGCCCATTAAGAAGGGCTATTGGTTTGCCAGACAACTCCCACACTCTGGCTGTCCTGTCCTCTGATGCCGTGACAATGTGTTTTCCATCTGCGCTAAAACTGGCGTTGTTGACACTACTAGTATGCCCATTAAGAAGGGCTATTGGTTTGCCAGACAACTCCCACACTCTGGCTGTCCTGTCCTCTGATGCCGTGACAATGTGTTTTCCATCTGCGCTAAAACTGGCGTTTAAGACACTACTAGTATGCCCTTTAAGCTCAGCTATTGGTTTGCCAGACAACTCCCAAACTCTGGCTGTATTGTCAAAAGATGCCGTGACAATCTGTTTTCCATCTGCGCTAAAACTGGCGTTTAAGACACTACTGGTATGCCCTTTAAGTTCGGCTATTGGTTTGCCTGACAAGTCCCACACTCTGGCTGTATTGTCAAAAGATGCCGTGACAATCTGTTTTCCATCTGCGCTAAAACTAGCGTTGTAGACAATACTAGTATGCCCTTTGAGTTCGGCTATTTGTCTGCCCGCCAAGTCCCAAACTCTGGCTGTATTGTCAAAAGATGCCGTGACAATCTGTTTTCCATCTGCGCTAAAACTGGCGTTGTTGACTCTATCAGTATGCCCATTAAGAAGGGCTATTTGTTTGCCAGACAACTCCCAAACTCTGGCTGTATTGTCAAAAGATGCCGTGACAATGCGTTTCCCATCTGCGCTAAAACTGGCGTTTCTGACATAACTTGTATGCCCTTTAAGTTCGGCTATTTGTCTGCCCGCCAAGTCCCAAACTCTGGCTGTATTGTCACCTGATGCCGTGACAATGTGTTTTCCATCTGCGCTAAAACTGGCGTTGTTGACATAACTTGTATGCCCTTTAAGTTCGGCTATTTGTTTGCCAGACAACTCCCACACTCTGGCTGTATTGTCGTTTGATGCCGTGACAATGTGTTTTCCATCTGCGCTAAAACTGGCGTTGTTGACATAACTTGTATGCCCTTTAAGCTCAGCTATTTGTTTGCCAGACAACTCCCAAACTCTGGCTGTATTGTCATTTGATGCCGTGACAATGTGTTTTCCATCTGCGCTAAAACTGGCGTTGTTGACATAACTTGTATGCCCTTTAAGCTCAGCTATTTGTTTGCCAGACAACTCCCAAACTCTGGCTGTATTGTCATTTGATGCCGTGACAATGTGTTTTCCATCTGCGCTAAAACTTGCGTTGTTAACCCAACCAGTATGCCCTTTGAGTTGATTGCGCTCATGAATATCATTTAAAATTGTTTGTAAAGCTAAATTAGGACTGGCTGCTGGATACTCTTCTAGAGGGCGTTTGTCTTTGACTAGCCTTTGCAACTCTTGTCCAGCCTGCATTGCTAACATTAGAGGTTCGATTTCTTGTAACTGAAAGTTCTGCCACGCCGTAATCCCCTGCCGTTCTAGTCTTGTGCCTGTCTGCGCTTCTTGGCTGGTGCGATATGCTTGGTTGGTAAAAAAGGCAGTAATTCCAGCAGCCAACACAAGGGAGATACCTAAGACCCCTGAACCAAGACGAATGCGCTGTCCTGCTTTGGTGTTCGCTGCTGCTAAGATTTGCTTTGCTTGCTCAGATTGCTGAAGTTGCTCTTGGGCTAGTAGACGTTGCTCTTGTGCTAAAAGACTTTTCTTTCTTTCTCTTTCCAATTCTGCCATCAACTCATTGAGCTTCGGCTCTTGCTGCTGGCGAATAAAAGCTGCTAAATAGTCATGTACCAACTGATAATGGTCAAATGGGTTTTCTGGTATCAGAACTGCCACACCAGACTTGACAAAAATCTCTAATACCAAATCTAATCTATTACTGTCTGTCGTGGCATTTGCGGCTAATGCTTGCAGCTCTCGTTCTAATTCCACACGAGTTTTTAAAGGGCGAGTCCCTTTTTCATCTGTCAGCAAATACAACAATATCTCTGCTATTTGCTGATTTTCAATACCGCAATCATTCACTACCTCTGCCAAATAGCGTTTTACCAGTTCTTCTTTTGGCCCATGCTGCTGATATTCTCCCAGAGTTGTGATGTTATCTGTTTGCAGTTGCGCTCCCACTATCTGCAATTCAATGGGACGCACCTTGCCTAATTCTTTTGCTAAATCTTGCACCAGTTGCTCAATTAAAGCAGGTTCTAACTCAAAATTAGCAGTCTGAGTCAAACGCTGGATAATTGACTTGGTATCATCAAGCGAAAAATTTCCTAACTCATAAAGAACATTACTACTGAGAATATCCTTACCAATAATCGTCATGCTCTCTAAACGGTTGCATTCTAGTAAATAATGCAAATAATCTACCCGTAGTGACAGAATTACTTTTACTGAGAGAATATTGAGACATTCTCCTAAAAACTCAAAGAACTGCTGCCTTTGGGTTTCTTGTGTGTAAGTAAAGAAAAATTCCTCAAACTGGTCAAAAATCAGTACTGTTTTGAGATTGCGCTTTTCGTTCTCTTGCAGTTGAGAAATTAATAAGGTCGGGTCAGTGGCAGATGCTTGAATTTCTAAGCCAGGAACCTCAAGCTCTTTTGATTCCTCACTCCTAGCTCTACCTTTCTGTTGCAATGCTTCCTGCATTAGCCTTGCTAGTTCTTCCACCCAATTGGTGTAAACTCGCATTGCTACAGGTAAATAGTCTTGAATACCTACACTTTTATTTTTTAAAGCTGGAACTAATCCCGCATTTAATAATGAACTTTTACCAACCCCTGATTGCCCATGAATGACTATGAGTTTGTGATCATGCCGTCCCAGACGTTCTACTAATCGCTCTACATCCAATAAGCGACCTGATGCAGCGATTTCAGGAGCAATGCTTTCTTGAATGTCAGTTTTGTTCAGGGATATTTGAGCAAGCTTTGTTGACTGTAATCGACCTGCACCAATAAAAGCTCGTAACCCAAACTGCTGCTCAACAGACCGCTGCTGCTGTTTGGTTTCATAAGCTTTGAGATATTCTTTTTTCTCGAAGTAGAGACGCTGCAAGTAATTGAGAATATCCAAGTGAAGCTGTAAATCTTTAATAGGGCTGCTAGCATCTCTTGCAGCTTCTAAGTTGACAATTGCCTCTTGAGTTAAACCTAATTTATATTCAGCCTGTGCCAAAATATATTTATAAAAACTCGAATCATGTAATTTTATAGATTCTTGGGAGAGGTCAGGTACAACCTCTGTACCAGAATTTCTTGGTAAGACATCTAATGCTTGAAGTGCTAATTCTTTAGCTTCACTCCAATGCGACTGAGCTAGTGCAACCTGGGCTAAAAAACTGTAATCTAGAGCTAATTCTATAAGCTGAATGTTAGCTTGGTGTACTTGTAAAGCCTGCTGAGCTAATTTTTTGAGTTTCTCCCACTCTTTCAAATCACACAGGATGTAACCAAATTTGGTAATAGAGCTAGCAGTTAATTCTTGACTATTAGCTTCGTTAATAAAGGCAATGTATTCTTGCGTATATTGCCGAGTAGCTTGCCAGTCTGGATGAGCAGTATCTTTAATTTTAGAAGCTTTGAGATAATAACAGTAAGCTATCTCACCGAGAATCTTTCCTTGCCTTTGGGTATTATTCAGTTGTTGCCATATAGCTCTAGCTTTTTGGTAATACTCTAAAGCTTCGTCTATTTTCTTATTAGTCTGTTTTACAAAACCTAGCACAGAGGCTAAATTAGCTTCTGTTTCCTGGTCATTAGATCGCAATTCTCTCTGTGCTGCCTCTAATTCTAACTCTAGTATAGAGTAATCATTTATACTTAAACTTCCCCCAAAATATTCATCAGCCAGTTGTTTAATGAATTGGGTTAAATCATCAGGTGCGATCGCAAAACTTCTGCTAGTTCCCCAGCTTTCCAGATCAGGGGCAATCTCCATGATGGTGTGGTGGATTTCTTCGCTAATCCACACAACTACGGGAATAGACAAGTTTTTACGAAATTCTTCGCGTACCTGATTAGCACTTGTTAACATCTGCGGTAAATCTTGCAATGATTCCCAGCCGACAATCATCAAAGCTTGGGTATCTGGCTGTAATTCTGAACGGATTGCAGTAAATAGCGTTTTTTCCGATTCCTTAAGTTGCAATATCTGAATTTTAATTTTACAGATTTCGCTTAACCTTGCTATCAAACGAGTCCTTAAATCGCTGTAATTACACCGCGCCCAAATCAGCTTAAATTGTCCCACCGAAGCTTGAAGTGTCCAAGCTAACTGCTGTAGCGAACGCTCGTTGTCTATGGGTTCATCTGATTGGCGCTGTATATCCATAGAATTTTGGTAACCGTGAACTGCTCCCTCAATTGTTTAAGTCTGCCGCTTCTGCCAAAATCGGGTTTAAATCAAACCAGGATTCGCCCCCATCTCGGTATTCAAACACAAATCTACTACGGATTAGCTTTTGGTATCCTTGGTCATCACTGACTTTCTTCTTTTGCTTAACATAACGTAGTAACTCCCACTCCGAATCTGAAATCGGCATCGTCATCTCATTGCGACGAGAGCGAATCACTTGCTCCAGGGTATTACGGGAAAGTGGAAGTGTCATTTCCTCCTGAATCCAGGTATTGAGCAACCTCAGCAAATCTCGTACATGACCACCACTCAATCTGCACAGATGTTCTAGCGTTTCTGTATTATCGAAGACTTCACTTATGTAGTTTAACCGCTCGTCTGGTTGCAATTCAGGGAATGCCCTAGCCAGTACCATCTGCTGCATCAGCGCCATCCCCTGCTCATGTATGCTACCGTCTGGCCATTGCACTGGAACCATCGGCAGTACCTTCGGGTCTTCCGGGAATCTTTGGGTCAGCGTTCCGTAATCGTTCGAGAACTTCAGCGCCAGGGGCATTGTGAAAACCAAGTGGCAATTGAGCTTTGTCAAGAACTCCCCCTGATCCACGAAGATATATTCCTGCTGCGGACGACCCCACGGCTTAATCCGGTTGTCTATGCGGTCGAGGTTATCGACTATCACCACCAATCCTCTTTTCCCCTGCTGCTTCAGTTTAGCGATCGCAGGCTCTAGCAGTTCTCGGTTAATCGCTTCGAGGAGTCTGGTTTTCTGTGGCCCCAGGTATTGGTTGAGTTTCTCCCACAGTATCGGGTTACTTTTCGTCTTAGACGTGATTTCTCCAATTCCTAGAGCGAGGGAGAATTTTTCTTTCTCCCCAGAGAAACCAACGTCACCAACTGGTGTTTTTACCTTGAACCCCGTTACTTCGGAGTCTAGCGCCCTCAATGCCCCTTGCAGCAGTTCGTGGAATTTGTTCGGTTCAGAGAGCGTGATTTTCTCCAGGCTTTGGCTTACACGATGCGCGATCGCGAGTAGTACATCTGCAATGTCTACGTCGGTCATTTCTAAGTCTTCACTGGATTCAAAATACACCACATGAAAGTCCAGCGCTTCGAGTTCCACCTGTAACTTTATTAGTTCTGTTGATTTCCCGCAGCCGATATGACCAGTGAATAAAGTGCAGGTCGGTTCATTCGCTTTGAAAAACGTAATTTTCTGCTTCAGCTTGCCAATAATATCGCCACCCCGCACAGAGGAAAAATCAATGTAGTACTTCTTATCTAAACCTTGATTGACCTGTAAAGTCCGGCTGGGGTCTGTTCGCTGGAAAAACTCTAGTAAATCTATGGTCATAAATAAGTAATATACTGATTTTTAATATTTTTTAGAAAAAGAATAATTATTAGACTTAACTAAATAACACTACACTTATGTTTACTCCTATATTTTAAGTGTTTATGCTTTAACGTGAATACTCAAATACTTGCAGTCATGGGTTTTCCCCAGTAGTACTCTCAAGGGTAATATTCCGTAAATTACCAAATTTGAGCAAGTGTGTAGACGCGCAAGCGGCTTGTCAAGAGAAAATCGCCTAGCTTGTGGGTACTACCGGGTATTTCTGCATAACGAGGATTTGGGTGATTGGTCGGAGCTTGGGGTACTGGGGGTGCTGTCTGGGTTACAGCAGGAGTTCTATCGGGGACGGCTACTGCCGGAGTTGGTGGTGGCGATGTCAGGCTGACGGTGGAGTGTCTTTTAGGGGCGAAAGGTGGGCGGTTGAGTTTAATTGGGAAAGTAATTTTTCAGGTACGTTTCGTGCTTTATCTAATTCTCTCACGCCGTTCCAGTTTGTATGCTTATCCCAAGTAATATTGAGAAGGTTAGCGCCATCGAGGTTAGCGCCATTGAGGTAAGCACCAGAGAGGTTAGCGCCATTAAGGTAAGCGCCAGAGAGGATAGCGCCATAAAGGTAAGCGCCAGAGAGGTAAGCGCCAGAGAGGTAAGCGCCAGAGAGGATAGCGCCATCGAGGTTAGCACCATCGAGGTAAGCGCCGGAGAGGTAAGCGCCTCTGAGGTTAGCGCCATAAAGGTAAGCGCCTCTGAGGTTAGCGCCATAAAGGTAAGCGCTTCTGAGGTTAGCGCCATCAAGGTTAGCGCCATCAAGGTTAGCGCCATCGAGGTTAGCGCCATCGAGGTTAGCGCCTCTGAGGTTAGCGCCTCTGAGGTTAGCGCCAGAGAGGAAATAACCGACAGTTTCTGAGAAAGTACCTACGGTAACACTGTTGCTATATCCAATAATCCGAAACAATCGATCCTCATCAAAATTATCGCTGTCTTCTTTACCGCAAGGATAAAAGACAATATTATCCTTTAGTCCATCTTGAGTCTGAGCATAACGGTGTAACTCTAAGAGAAGAATCATTACATTTAGCCCAGTAAATATATCAACTTGTCGCTGGCCTAATTTCCGTATTTCTAAATTTTTTGCTTTCTCTTGAGGTAATGTCGTTTTGTCATCTATATCTATAAATTTTCCTTGACACCAATAAATATAGAAATCTTCTAATCGTTCAAATAATTTTAAGTGTTGAAATTTATCTTCAGAATAAAGTAGAGCCATTAAGTACTCTAAAATCTCTTGTGTCAATCCACCGTAGCCAAATAAATCATAGATTTCTTCTGCTAGCTTCTCATCATCAATAACATATCTCTCACGTCTACTTTTAGAAGATATTTCTGTCCAATGTTTCAAGCTCTCTTTTATTTTCTGAGCGCAGAGAAATTCACCAAAACTCTTGTGAATAAACTCGACAGCACCTTCTGTTGAGGAGGATGCTTTTGCTGGGCGTAGATAAAATGCTGCTAACGCATTTCTTAAAGGATTTTCACCACTAAGCTTATTTTGTGCTGATTCCAGTAAATCTCTAGCTGATTTATCATTCTTAAGCCGTTCTTCAATTGCTTTGATTGAAGTCCATTCTCTTCCAGACTGAGTAACACACAATCCCGCTTCAATTAAAATCAGGCGCAAGTCTTCTGTATCAAATTCTGTAAGCTCTTGATTAAGTTTTTCAGGACGTTGTTTCGTTAAAACCCAATCTAGTGTTTTTTGATAAATTATTATTTTAGCTTGAGCATCATTAGCACCTCCAAACATTTGGATATTTAACTCATCATCTCGGTGCATAGCCCCTAAAAGATATAGTAAAAGTGGTTCCCGTGCTAATTCTTTAACACGCTCAGGGCAATTATCTGCTTTGAGAAACTTTTGAAATTCTGATACTTTATCTTGTCCAACTAATCTACCCCACTTTTCTAACCATTGGATCTGGATTTGGTCATCTATTAACGCTATTTCTAACCTAACTAAGTTAGCTGGTAGCCGATTTTCAATTCCATACAACGCTGATTCTCTACCAGTCACTATGAATTGATGCCTACATACTCTTTGTGCTTGATAGTTTCCTACTTGCCCAAGAAAATCTTCTATTCCTTTTGCTGTTCTTCCTTCAAAACGTAATTCATCAAAACCATCTAATATAAATAAATATCGAGTATTGCGATGACTCAACCAATCATCTCGGTTAGCAAAATTCTCTCTAACAGCCGCACGAAGAGTATTTTCGATATTTGGCTCAAAAGTATCTATGTCTCTCAGCCTAATTAGTATTGGTGTCCAAATTGGGTGAAGTTCTTTCCTTACCCGCTCTGCAAACATTTTACAAGAGACGCTTTTGCCTCGCCCTGGCCCTGCTTGAATAAAAATAACTTGCCTATTTGTTTGGGATTTATTCAGTTGCTCTGTTACCCAATTCTCTAAATCAACAGTATCTTCTTCTTTAGGTTTGCCATTACTATCTAACAATTGAGCTTTCAGTGGCACATAGATTTCCGGTATTTTAAATTCTTCACCTATTACCTTCCATCGTTCAATTAGTAACGGGTCGCTTGGTGATGGTGATATTTGTTCTTTCAGGTATGACTCTATGCTGGCGTATTTATCATCTGCTCTTACTTCTTGTGCTGCTGTTATCATCAAACTTAAGGTTTGGCGCACTTCTTCTGATTCGTAGGAGAAAAGCTGCTTGATATAATTATATGTATCCCAGGCAACCCATCCTGTAACTAAAGATGCAATCTCTGGTTTAATCCCTTTTGTTTCTAAGTAAGTAAATAATTCTTGATTTAAAGCTTGTCCTAATGTTGAATTTGGAAACTGCTTCAATGCTTCTTCGGCTTTACTATTGTCTAATTCCAAATGTCCCAGTTGGTGAAACTGAGGCTTAACTTCCTGCGCTTTTAACTCTGCATTCAGTTTTTCCTGCAACCAAACGTTTCTCTCAACTAAAGCATTAAAACTATTTATATAAGCTAATGGACAAGCAAAAGCTACCCATTCTTCTATCTCAAATTTTTGATTTGTTCTCTCATGTAACAATGCCAAGCCTTGCCGTCCAATTCCTACAAATGCTAACCCCGCTGCGAAGACTGGTGCTGATGGTACACTCGCTAGCAATCCCAGAGCGATTGCAAATTCCAAAGTAGCTTTAGTAACTTCTGCTCCCGACTCCACTGTTTCTCCACGCTTTGCTACTTTCTCAAGCAGTCCAGGAATCCAACGTTGCCAAATCTGCTGAATATTTGCCATTGCTTAAATTCCTCTGCTAGGAGTTTTACTGCTGATCAGGGTTTATGCTTGCTACACCTTGAGTATCCGCTTTTACGGTTTCTAGCGCAATCTCACGGTTACGGCGAGTAAACAACGCACTGCACGAGAATTACAATTGCTGACAATGGGTACAGGCTCTCTTGAGGCCACCAGTACAATGAAAAACTGCCCAGGAGTAGAACCAGAGCAGTTTTAAGCAGTGGAATTTATATAAGGGACTTTTAGGCTGTCGTCCCTGACTTTACATATAGTAGATTCGGTATGTAATGACATACAGCTAAAACTTTGGGCTTTCCGGAAAGACAGAAAATAAGATAGTTATTATTCCAGTTTGATCTCAGGTGCTTTTACTTGACGGGTTGCCCCTCCTTGTCGATTATCAGGAGAGCCTACTTTGGGTGGCTTAAAATAACCTTGATTTTTTAACAATTCTTGTTGAGCCTTTACCACTTTCCTTCTCCCTGGTATTTACTTAGAGTCTAGATATTAAGCTTATTTAAGGCTACAACACAAAGGTAATGAATTCAGCAAAATACCCCAAGCGATCGCTCAAAATAATGCTGCAATTGGCGAGTTGCGTCAGCAGTTAGGAGAAAGTGTATCTGACCTTATAGGCACTATCGATTACGCAATTGACCACATGGAGCAGATGATTTCCAAAGCTTTCAGGCAAGGTGGCAATGGCTCAAACCCTCCAGGTGAATGAGTACTGTATTAAAATAATGGGCAGAGCTAATGCGAAGCTATGCAGTACTATATCTGTGACCAAGAAGCGACAAAAGAATGGTTAGCCCTTGACTCAATCGATTACATCGCTGAGTGCCTGGAGGCGTGTGAAAGCTTCGAGATGCTGGCGGATTTGCGAGAGATATTTCCCAGGCAGACGCTGAAGGTTGCTAGAACACCGATTCAGTAATCAGAATTAAGTAGCAGGCTGGTCAGTAGGATAGGTAAAAATTTTGGCAAGAATATGAAGATTATGAACGACAGCTGTACGGCGAAGGTCAAAGAGATTTTTGCGAGAACCAACATAACGAGCTTGATCTCCTTGCCATCGACCGATGTGAGATAAGGAATGCTCGACAGCAACGCGTTCTCGGAGCTTGGCACGACCAGCAGGAGTTAATTGACGTTGTTGTAATTCCCTAAATAAAGGCTCATCAGGATGAATAGAAACGCTACGGCCAGTTTTGGAAGTAGTACAACGCTCACGAAGCGGACAAGTTGCACAAATATCCTTGGGAAACTGGACTTTACCGCCAACTTTAAAAGGTAGGATGATCTGATTGGGACAACGTATAGTTTCATTCTCCCAATCCAAAATAAAAGCAGTTTTAGTAAACTGCTTGCCCCTGCCCTGTCTTACTTGCCAAGCTTTACAGTAAACAGTCAGTTCATCAGTTCTGTTTTGGACTAAAGAACTGCTCAAGTAAGCACGGTCGATATGTAACTCAACCAAATTCACTTTCTGGCATTTTAAGTCGGTTGCAATTGCATCAGTAACAGATGCTTCAGGGATATTTGCTCAAGGGAATTCCAACGGCTCTAACCAGCCCGTTGTCTAAATCTCGTAAGACATGACGCTTATAACCATCAAATCGTTGACTTTTAGTTTTACGTCCATGTCTCATTTCTTCATCTTCAATTGTGATACGTCGTTCTTTGGCAACACCATTTAGTAGTTTGACTTCACCATGTTCATCGACTTCTACATCTTGAGCTTCAATAAGCCTTGCGGAATCAATTGCCGAACGAACTTGAGGGTGTTCAATATTTTCAGGCTGTGCTTGTACAAAAGCGTCAAATCGTTCTAGAACGTCCAGTACAATCCCCAAGGCTAAATTTTTTTGGTCTGGGTCATCCCAATTTAAGTCTAAAGCAGCTTTTAAGCTTGAACCAACAACGATCTCTGCCCCAATATCCTGAGCCACTTCCGCCAACTTCCTCCCCTGTTGACGAGATATCACGCCAATCGCTTTTTTGAGCGCGTGACCCAGTAAATTATATGTGTCTTCGACCTTTGATGCTCCCCACAAAGGGCTGGAATCCAGCGCTGCGCGTAACTGTTTTGAGCCAAAACCCTTGGTTTGCTCCGCTAGTTCGACTGTTTTTTCAATGAGTCTACGGTCAAGACCCTGGATAATCAGCGCCATACGAAATCTGACCAGTGTTGCTTGAGAAAAAGGGGCATTTTCACAATCTATGCAATCAAGTACTAACTGCCAACGCCTGTCCATGCTCAATGCTTCAATTGCTTCGGCATCTGAAGCACCTGTATACGCTTGCAAAATGGTTACTAATGCTAACTGTGCTGGTGGTACTGGTGGATGCCCTTTTGGAGAATCTGCATACAGCTTGCTCAGTTCTTTTTGGAATTCCTCATCAAATAATTGATGGCGATATTGCCGTAAAAATGTAAACAGCTTTGCTCGTTTAATGCGCTTAACGATATTTTGCTCTGATACTGATAACTCTATCGGTGGATGCCAATTTCCTGGTCGCATACGTATATTCGTGGTTGCTCATTGCACATTTATTACACGAATTTACCCTAATTCAGTCCTCACCTCTCCTTGAGACTTTGTTAAATATCGCTCAAGCCTTCATTGCCGTTGTAAGCATTGGCTGGCAACCGTTTACTCTATTTTATCCTCCATTATTTACTTCACTCTCAGTTGATTTCTCTTCTGTTCCCCGATTACTGAATCGGTGTTCTAGTACTAAGGTTGATGCTAGCCAGAGGGAGAGAATTATTCTTTGGCTGCAACAGTTGAACCAGTCCCAAGCAGCGTAACTAGATAACATCAGTTATATTTTGTTAGCCGTTGCTTTCTATTCGCCAGTCAAGCGTTGCACCACCAAAGGGCAAAATTGCACCTTGAATTATTAACAGTGCGTTGGTGCTATAAATTTATTTCCCGGCTCAAAATTTTCGCAGTATCACCTCATATCATCGCCACTCACCTTGTAAAGTAAAAGCCGCCCAGACATTAGTCCGAGAATAATTGGGATTGGGACTGCGCCACATTTCTAATTGTGCAGCTCTCAGCGCTGCTACAGGTCGTAAATTATCTTTGAGCATTTTTGTGTAAAATTTTGTCATTAATTCTGCTGTTCCTTTATCGTCTACACTCCACAAACTGACAGCAACTCGTGGACTACCGGCATACATAAATCCTCTTGTCAATCCTACCAAACCTTCACCTTTTACTTGTTCTCCAAGTCCGGTTTCACAAGCGCTTAGCACCACTAATTCTGCTGGAAGGTTGAGGTTAAAAATATCTTGAAGTTGAAGAAAACCATCTTCAGCATTTCCTTTTGAATCTACCAAAGATAGCACTACACTAGAACACTTAGGATTGTTAGTATCGAAAAATCCGTGAGTTGCAAAGTGTACAATTTGGTATTGACTCATTTCTGGATTCGTTACGGTAGTGCGATTAGCATCAAAATCAAAAGCTGATTTGCTTGATGATTTGGGAACTAAACTCAAAATATTTGTGGCTTCTGTGTATGTGCCTTCAAGGCGAGGAAAGCTAAGATTTGAATCACAGCTATAACGCTTCAGTGCTGAAGCATTTAACTCAGTAGAGTTGGGATTTTTACCTCTATTTTGACCACCTGGAGCTACGTTTGGCTTTAAGCGATTATCATCTTTACTAAATACTGGATCTGCCAACACAGCTAATTTTTTTACAGCAATATTGCGGTTTTTAATTTCATTCCTCACCACCGCAATTGTAGAAGCCGAAGGCGCATTCACAATTTCATGTTCTACTAACAACGGTTGTAATTTTGTTGGTGTTGGATTTGGCAACGCTGCAAAGGGTATATATTGTAAAATTCCATCACCCACAATCAACAATCGCTTATTTCCTAATTCCTCCGCCACAGGCTGAAGCAACATTTGACTTAATTTAGTAGCAACTTTTTCAGGATTTTCAGCATTTTTTCCAGGTTGAACTGTAATTCCACCTCGTGAATATAATTCCCCACCGCCTTTGATATTTTGAGCAAACTTCTTAGCTGCCGTTTCAATATCTTCACCTTTGGGTAATTCATAACTTTTTATTTCTGTCTTTGTCACTAACCAAAGATAACTGTGTTCCTGTCCGAGGGAATATTGTAAAAGAATTGTGTTGTCATCAAGAACTAAGGATTGAATTTCTGCGAGTGTCAGGGGTTGGGGTTGAGTAATTGCTGCATAACCCGGACTTTTAGCGCGGATAGAAGCTAGGATTTGCTGATATTTCTCTGAAAGTTCCTCAATTTCTTTATTTAATTCATCTACTTGTTCTGGGGGTTTTTTACTTGATAAGAGTTCAATCCGGATTTTCCTTCTGGCATCAATTTGTTGTTGTAAACTACGTTCCTCTTCTAAGAGTTTTGGATCTACTCCTTTACGGATATCTGCATGGGCTTCTGTCAGAAGTTCTAGCAGACTGCGGGCGCGGGAGCGTTCGCTGGTGTTGAGAGCAAGAGCGTTGTATCCTTTTGATGGGTCTTGTTTGTGCAGTTCCATCAAAATGTCGATTTTCAGTTGATAATAATCTTGTACTGTGGCAAAAAAGGAAGTTTTTAAATCTTCACTAACGACTTCTTTGCGAATGTTTTCGATGATTTTGATTGCTTTATCTATTTCTGTGAAGGATTCTGGTAATTGGTTGTTTTGGCGTTGAAGTTTGGCGATATTGTAGAGACTTTGGGCTTGTTCAGCACTAAAGCCTATTTCCTTATACAGAGCAAGTTGTTCTTGATAGGCTTGTATAGCTTTATCTGGTTGTTTAAGGGCTACGTAAGCTTCAGCAGTTGGGGCGATCGCTCTTGCCTCTAAGTCCCTATAGCGAGATTCTCGTGCTGCTTTTCTGGCTTTTTGAGAGGATTCTAGAGCCTGGGAATAATTTCCTTGTTTAAGCTCAACTTGAGCGCGGATATTAAATGTAGCTGCTTCTGTGGCTGATTTATACTCATTAACCCCTAAATTACGAGATAAATTTAGAGTCTGGTTAGCAAAATTAATTGCTTGTTGAGAATTGCCCGCAGCAAGGTAAGTTCGACCAATACGCTCTAGTGATTGGGCTTCATAGTTACAATCTCCAGCTTTTTTGGATATTTCTAATGATTTCTGATAATAATTCAGAGCTCGTGGGTAATTTTGCGACTTGCGATAGACATCTCCAATGTTGCTCAGAGTACGGCTTTCATCGCTATGATCCCCGATAATTTGATCTAGGGATAATGCTTTTTCATAAACATTTAAACTCTCAGGATATGCGCCTAAAGACAAATAAAGATCACCAAGAGTCTCTAAAGTCTTAGCTTCTTCTGGACGATTTTTTATCTGACGTTGAATCTCTAAGGCTTGATTGAGTTTATCAATCGCTTCTTGTTTTTTACCTTGCTTATTTAAAATATTAGCAATATGCTTAAGTGTCTCTGCTTCTTCTGGCTTACCGCCCATTATTTGCCTCAGTTTTAGTGCTTGTCGATGAACTTCTAGGGCTTTTTGATATTCTCCAATTCTTGTATATACCAAATTACCAAGATTTGATAGAAACTCCGCTTCAGCCCTAAGAAGTTCTTGTGTGTGATATTTTTGAACTAGTTGTTTGTAGTATTCGATACTATTATTGGTAGCTGCGTCAGAATTTGGAGTTGCTGATTGCTTCGACGAATTCTCTAATTTCTCAATATTGGGAGTCTTTTTTATTGATGCTAATTTATCGGCACAAATTGAGCCATTTAACACGAGGTATATTACATCGTAATTGCCTGTATCTCTCTTCAATTCTGGATCGAGATTATTAGCCTGATTTAGGGAATCAAAGCCTTTGTTTGTTTCACCTAAACTGATGTAAAAAAAAGCAATATAATCGAGTATTTCAGCTTGTTTGAGGACATCACCTTTTTCTTTCCAGTATTCCAAAGCTTTGTTGTAATACTCAAGTGCTTTCTTTTTTTCGCCTAATTTGTCACTGTAAATCTGTCCAACCGTGGTGTAAACGATAGATGGTAAATCAACATTCTTAGGAGAGAGTAATGGAATTTGCAGACGGATATCAATCGCTTTTTGATATTCTCCCATTTGGTCGTAGATCAAGCTAAGTGAAGTAGTGGCTCCACCCTCACATTCCTTATCCCCTAAAGCTTGACAAATAAGTAGGGCTTTCTGAGCATATTCCAAAGCTTTGGGATATTCACCTCGAACCCAGTAGAATTTAGCAATTTGATCAAGAGTTGTGGCTTCTTTTTTGCGGTCTTTTGCTAAACGCCAATATTTTAGGGCTTCTTCAAATTTAGGAATGACTTGGGTTAAGAAGGGTGCTTTCTGTTTGCCTAATTGATAGGCTTCTGCTTCTGCTTTTTGGGCCGCAGCACGATTGCTATCTGGGGTGTTGGTTTGGGTTATTAGTTGAGAGGTTGAGGGTATTGGTTTGGGATAGGCGCTGACTGTTTCTGAACACAAGGATAGGCACAGCAACAGGATTAATCTTAGAGGATGTAGTTTGGTCATATTAGCGTTATGTAATTTATCTTTTAGGAATCTCTAACAATTACGAATTAGTTAAACTTATTCTGCTTCCCCAATAAGAGTAAAAGCCGCCCAATTAACAGGATTTGGACTCTTTTTCATCGTCGTCAACATTGCCTGCCGCAGTGCTTGCGCTTTATCAGGATTTTTTTGAAGATTTTGATAAAATTCCGTCATTAATAGTGCTGTGGGCGCATCTGGAACCGACCAAAGCGATACTAAGACACTGGGTACACCAGCACTAATTAAGGAACGAGATAAACCAATTACTCCATCCCCAGTTAGGCGTCCGCGTCCGGTGTCGCAAGCGCTTAAAACAACTAACTCGGCATTTAGCTTCAGGTCAAGGATTTCTGAGGCTGTTAATAAACCATCATCTTTACCGGATGGAGTCAAAGCAATACCGCTATTTAATCCTTGGATATCATCAAATAAACCGTGGGTTGCTAAATGAACAAATCGCGCTTGGGGTAAACGCTGCACTACAGTTGAAACTGTTGCTTTGTTGCCAACGAGAGGTTGAGTTTTGAGTAATTTGCTAATAGCGATCGCTTCAAGTTCTGCACCAGGTAAAGGAATTAATTGTTGCGGAGTTTCGCCGATTTTTGGTGCGATAAAAGGCATTGTTGGATTACCAACAATCAGCGTATCTTTCCCTTCTATGGGTTTTGTGCCAATCCGTTGTTTCTGTTTGTGGGTTAAGTCTAAAACTTGAATTGATGGTGATGTGAGAATAGTGTGTTTTTCAATCAGGTATTTACCGTCTGCGTCTTGTAATGCGGCGAAGGGGACGAGGAATAGAGAACTTTGAGGAATAAAAATAACTCTGTCATTAGAATTTTTGGGTAATAAGTCAGCGATAGGGTTGATTAATAATTCGTGTAGACGTTTTAAATTGTTTTTGGCTTTAGGTGCATTGGGGTTGTAACTGACATTGATGCCACGAAAAGCTGTACCTCTTGCACCAATGGAGTTACGGCTGGTAGTAACGAGTTTTGCAAAAGTTGTGTTTTCTTTTTGCCACAGGGGTTTCAGGTCAACATTGCGAAAAAAGGTGACTTCACCTGTGGGTTTAATTACCCAAATATAGAGTTCTGATTCATGAGTTTCTTGTTTACCCTGAATATTGAAGTCATCATAAATAATAGAATATTCAACGAGAGTGGAATTTTGTTGTTTGGCAATTTGTTGCAACAGCGATATTTTCGGTTTATCAACAGGACGTTCTGAGGTTTGACCTGCACTTTTGCTAGACGACCGTGAAGTTAATAACTCTACAAATGCCCTAGAACGTCCTCGTTCAGAAATTTCTAACGCTTCTTTGGTTTTATTCTGAGCAATTAGAACTTCTTGTAATATGAGGTAAGTGCGAGCTTGTTCTTCAAAAATTGAGACTTTGTAGCTATCATTCTTACCCAATCTTCCCCTGAGAGATTCTAGTACTTCAATGCCAGCACGGAGTATTTTTTCTGCTTCTTTGAGATTGCCAGATTTGTAGAAAGTTAATCCCAAATTATTCAGATTTGTTCCTTCTCCATCAAGGTCTTTGATCTCTCGGGCGATCACCAAACTCTGCTGCTCGTACTCAATCGCTTTAGCGTAGTCTCCCAGAGCATAGTAAGCATTTCCCAAATTACTCAGAGATTGACCCTCACCTAAACGGGCTTTAATTTTACGAGCGATCGCCAAACTTTGCTGCTCGTACTCAATCGCTTTGGCGTAGTCTCCTAGAGCAAAGTAAACTGTTCCCAGATTGCCTAGAGCAGCACCCTCTCCTTGACGGTCTTCGATTTCACGAGCGATCACCAATCTCTGCTGCTGGTACTCAATGGCTTTGCTGTAGTCTCCTAGAGCAAAGTAATCTGCTCCGAGATTGCCCAGAGATTGTTCCTCCCCTAAACGGTTTTTGATTTCCCTGATGATCGTCAAACCTTGCTGCTCATACTCAATCGCTTTGGCGTAGTCTCCTAGAGCAGAGTAAGCAATTCCCAGATTGGCTAGAGATTGTCCTTCGCCTAAACGGTCTTTGATTTCCTTGGTGATCGCCAATCTCTGCTGCTGGTACTCAATGGCTTTGGCGTAATCTCCCAGGTTTTTGTAAGCAATTCCCAGATTACCGAGAGTAGTACCCTCCCCTTGGCGGTCTTTGATTTCCCTGGTGATCGCTAATCTTTGCTGCTGGTACTCAATTGCTTTAGCGTAGTCTCCCAGGTTCTTGTAAGCAACTCCCAGATTGCCCAGAGATTGACCCTCGCCTAAACGGTCTTTAATTTCTCGATAAATAATCAGCGCTTGTTGCCAAGATTGTAATGCCGCTCCAAATTGACTAATTTGAAACTGCTCAATACCTTGCTGAAACAGTCGGTCTGCCTCAGCTTTGCGGTCTGCTGGGGTTTGCGCCAATACCTGCGACACCTGGAATAGTGGAGGCAAATTTGCGATGGGTTGTGAAATAGTTAAGATGAGAGTGATCAATGCGGTTAAACTAAGTTTGCGATCGCGCATAGATTTTAACGTCAGGAGTAAAGCAGGGAATCTAAGGAGATATATCTCTCACCTGCCCAAGGATATGCAAATTAGATACACAGTGCAAGAGTGAACAGAGGCGATAAGCCTGACGGCATGGCTACGCTTACCATCAACAGCTTGGTTTGTTATAAAAGGCAGCTTATTATCATGAGTGTATTGTAAATCAAGGTGGCTCAAGCCTTTTACAGGAAAATTTAGCGCTCACACGACATTGTTGACTTGTAAATGAGCTTTTAATACTCGTGAACGAGCTTTTGACCTCCATTAATGAGTCTTTGCCCAGTGTTTGCCCTTCGCTCCTTCAACGCTGCGCCATTTTATCCCAAGTTGGCAATCTTAGGCTGTGAAAGGGAATGGCACGCTTTTAAACATGAAACTTTTGCTATGGTTGGCTATAGGAGTAATAATTATGTCATCTTCACGCTCACCTTTAGGAGTTGAGCAAAAATAAATTGAACAAACTTTTTTGGGGTATCTGTGAAGTCAACACTATTACTCGTGAGGTATCGAAGGTTTGTTCAATTTATTCCAGCGGGGATGCTTAAACAATCAAGCCTGGATTGGTATCGCTCTATCTTTTTATGCTTTTATTGCAATTGGCATTGCTGAGGGCGGCTTAGGTGTTTTAATCCCCTCGATTCAAGCAACATTTAACTTGAATAATGCAACTATTACTTTACTTTTCCTAGGACAGGTTTCTGGTTATATGTTCGCTGCATTGGCTAGTGGTTCTCTGGGCAACCATATTGGATTAGCACGGATGTTATTGCTAGCATCTATTAGCCTTACCTGCGCTCTTGTGACTTACGCTGTTTCTCCTTACTGGTTATTAATGATTGTTGCAGGTACATTCCTTGGTTTAGGAATTGGCTTAATTGATGCTGGCATCAACAGTTATATTGCTAACCACCAAGGTAATGCTGATTTAATCGGTTTACTCCACGCTTTTTACGGACTTGGTGCGTTTTTAGGCCCGACGCTTGCCACAACGCTATTAGCAATGAACCTCAATTGGCGAGCTGTTTACTTGGTGTTCGCTTCTATTGTTGCTTTAACAGTGCTAGGGATGCTTTGGGCAGTTCTATCTAACTACAGACCACTTACTAAGCCTACTAAGTCTCAAAATTCAAATGCAACATCAAATCTACCTGTAGTTTTAAAAACACCTGCGGTATTAATAGCAGGCTTATTATTGCTAGTTTACGTAGGTACGGAAGCTTCAATAGGTAATTGGGCTTATAGTGTCCAGACAGTCAGCCGAGGTACGCCAGAAGTTCTTGCAGGCTATAGTATCAGTGCTTATTGGTTGGGACTAACTTTAGGACGTTTAGTTACCGGACGTGTAGTTAAATATCTTGGTGCAACTCGTACATTAGATAGTGCTTTAACTTTGTTAGCAGTCAGTTTAATTGCTTGGTGGTTGCTACCAACACAATTACTCAATTTACCGATAATCGGCTTTGCTTTGGCTCCCATCTTCCCGCTAACAATCTGGTTAATGCCGCAGCGAATACCTATTGCACTCGTGCCAGTCGGAATTGGTTTTATGACTTGCGTTGCAAGTTTGGGGGCTGCCTTCATTCCAGCAGTCATTGGTGCTGTTGCAAATCATACGGGTTTGGAAATTATTCCAGTTTTGATGATTCCTTTAGTAGTTGTAATGGTAATTTTACATCGTTGGTTGATCAAAGTTGATTGTACCTAACACAATCGATAACAATCCAGCAAGGAAAACACATTTTATAGCAGCAGCGAGGCTACACCTACACGTTTTCCAGCAATCTGCACCCATACAACAAACGGCAAGATGTGCTCTTTATTTGGTTCTAACTTACTGTATTCTGGGATATCTTACCCTACTCTGTGTAACCCGAATGAATCCTATAGAAATGCGCCGACTCATCAAAAAAATTGAAAAGCCAGTTCGTAAGAGAACAGAACCAACCCCACCAGCAGGAGACGAAATTGTTCAACTTGAGATCCAATTTCCTCAACCCCTAGTTGAGTCAGAACCAGTAGTTGAAGAACCCACACTACCCGCATACATCGAAATACCTGAATCTGCTGCATACATCCCCGAATATCGTCCTCTGCGCTCCGTGGGCAACTCTGGCTGGCAAGTGTCTGATGTGTGGCGTGATATACGCGTGGATGACTTCTGTGGGTAAGCTAGAATTAAGTTATACCTTTAAATAAGGTAATTAGCTCTAACAAACAGTAGAGCTATGATTTTTATTATTCTTATGTAGAATAAAAATCTGTAGTAAGTTTTTATGTATATACTGCAACCTTACTGGCGGTTTTCTGTAGCAAAAATGTAGTAAGTTCCAATGAAGGTGCGCCTTAAATTTTTAGTAATTATTTATACTTAATATAGTATAAATAATTACTAAAAACAGAAATATGCTTTCACTGCCTAGACAGCGCGATGCCATTCGCATTCGCATTCGCGTTCGCGTTCGCGTTCGCGTTCGCGTTCGCGAAGCGTCTCGTAGAGAAGCGTCTCGTAGAGAAGCGTCTCGTAGAGAAGCGCCTCGCTTGTTTTGCATTATTAAATCTGGGCAATTCCTTACAACCTGATACTACGATTTTCATAGCCCAACTGACTCAAACAGCATTTTCGCTGTGGTGAAGTATTTGCTAGGCAATTGCAGCTAAATCATGGTCTATGGCTCTCATTCCTAAACTCGCACGAACTTCGCTCATCTGTACATTCCAAAATTGATCCCACTTTTGGGCTATTAGTTTACCAGGAGTCTGAGAACCAAGCTTATAGCCACGAGCTATTTCTATCATTAAATCATTGAACTTTGTTGGTTGATAGAGACTGATTTTGACCATACTAAAACTTACTAACATCACACTAATTGGAATTCGAGTCTGAGCTAAGACAAATGCTTGTAGTCCAATTTCTCCAATACCATCAGTATCTAATCCAGTGACTACATGATAAATATCATGGGTAGAACGCCACAGCATTTTGAGATAGGAAATATCATCAACTACCGGAACTTGTTTGTAAAAATAAGGATCGAAACCTCTAGCTTTCATCTCTGTGGCGTAAATCTGCCCTAAAGTTCCTTCTGGGAGTTTGGCTAAATCATCTAAATTCAAAGGTGCAGGCAGCCAGCGTTCTTGAAATAAAGCGTTTACTTCTGGAATTTTTTTTAGTTCATCAACTGCTAACTGTGCCATTTCTGTTTGATCAAGAGCATCCTCAAACTCAAATACTAGATCAGTATTACCATTTATGGGTTTTAGGCTACTAGCAGTTAAAAATTCTATGTAGGCGAGGAGTCCTTTATCATTATTGTAGTTAATTACATTATTCATAATGATTTTATCCGTTTAAAATTTATACCACAAGTCTAGAGGAGAATTTATCCCTCAATTTATGGCAAGCTTATTACAATTTTCATGAATCCTCAGAGGTATTTATGGCAATTTTGGCTCTGAATTTTTACTTGATAAATGAGCTTCAACTCGTTATCTTTATTTTGATAGTTGGTCAAGTCTGCTCAACTTTATGAGCCACAATCCGGAATCAGATTTTCATTCCAAGATAAGCTGAAAATTTGTCTGATTTTTGAGAATAATCACAATTTCATGTAGTAATACATGGAAATTCTACCTGATTCTGACTTTTACCGTTAAGCCTTGAAAGACTTGCTGCAAAGGGTTTAAGAAGCAGCACAGCAAATACAGTACAGTAATTGAAATCGGGTGCTAAAGATAACAAGCAATGCTAGACTGGTGGGAGAAAATTTTGCGACCTTAGACATCGAATTTCGACCTTACAAGGATTAGTCCAGGACATTTAGCGATAGCCGTTCGCGCTAGCGTCTCCTTTGGAGAAGGCTTAAGCTTTGCTTATCGCAGTTATTGTTCGCCTTGGTCTCCGACAGGAGAAGGCATTGCTGAGTGAATACCAAACTTCCGAGCTTCATAACTAGCTGCTGCAACTACGCCTCGTTGATTCGGACTGCCACCAACTACTAACGGTTTACCTCGGTAGCTAGGGTTGTCCCGCTGTTCCACTGATGCGTAGAAGGCGTCCATATCAACGTGAACTATCTTTCTAGTTGTAGCGACAGGTTCTTGTCCCAAAGGTAGCTCCACCACAAGCAGTCTCGCTTTTCACGCCATTTCCAAGCAAATTAAATCCTAAACTAGAAATCTTATAGTACACTAGCACTAGTTTGAGCTAAATTCTGCTCCCTCTGCAAATTATTTAAAGCTTGCTTTAACTTTCGGCTATCTGCTTCGATTGGTTTTCTGTTAATGAGTAAGCGTGACAATGTGGCTCAAATTTGGTATAGCCTCAGATGGAAAATTAGTCTGTGTTGAAGATGTTGGTAGTGGCAAGACTGAGCTCACGCCTTATACAAAAATACGCCAGATAAGTCATATCGCCTCACTGACTTAACACTTTACCGCGCTCAACTTCAGCGCATTTTATCTTGTAAACTGTATTTTTTAGAGATTCAAACGCCTAAACGTACTCTGCACAAAATAGGCGTTACCGCTAGACCCATACAACAGCGATTGGCAGAAATAGAAACGGATTTACTTGCACATTATAAAACTATTACTATTCAACTACTTGGAACTTGGTCACACAGGGGTAATGTTGAATTATATTTTAAGCATCGTTATCAGAATTTCAATTATCGCATCGGCAGTTTAACCGAGTACTTCAAATTTGGTGCTGCCGATGCTAACGCTGCCCTACATGAGCTACAAGAAATGAAAGCTAAAGTCCTTTCTCCTGTCGAGATAGATATTCTTAAGGACAACATTGGCTTATATCAAGTTGCTATCTAGCCCAGACTTATTACTATTGATAATTGCAAAATATTTTTATTCATTACTATTAATAGATACCAAGTAATTATATAATGCCCATAACAGTAATAATAACTAATTTCTGAAGTTATGGCCCAAATGTCTCTTACCTATGAACTTAGAGATTATCAGCATAAATGGATAAAAGATATTCGTCATTCTTGGGCTAATGGTAATAGGCGGGTACTTGCCCAACTCCCTACAGGTGCAGGGAAAACAGTCTGTTTTGCTCATATCTGTCATAAATTCTTTCAAGAGCAGCAACAAGTCTTAGTCGTCGCTCACCGCCAAGAGTTAATTTCTCAAGCTGCCGAAAAGCTCTCACAAATTGTTGGTGAAAGCGTGGGGATTATTAAATCAGGTATCCCATCTCACCCAGAACGTAGAATTCAAGTTGCTAGCGTTCAAACCTTAGCTAGACGAAAAGTATTAGAGTTTCCTTTAAATGTTGGCGTCGTGATCTTTGATGAAGCACATCATGCGAGTGCCTCTTCATATAGACGGTTGATTGAGCATTATGAAACTGCACAAATATTAGGTGTTACTGCTACTCCCCAAAGAATTGATGGTCAAGGCTTTATTGATTTATTTGATGATTTAGTCATTGGTGAAACTACCGCCCAATTAATTAAAGCTGGTTATTTAAGTAAATTTCGCTTATTTGCGACTAATCAAACTATTTCTACTGTTGGAGTTGAGAAATACGGCGGCGATTTTAAAGCTTCACAATTAGCTGTTGCTGTTACTAGCCAGATTGGTGTTAGCCAAATCTTTCAAAACTTTCTCAAGTATGCTTCTAATCTCCGCACAGTCATCTTTGCTTCTAGCCTTGAACACTCTCGTGCCTTGGCAAAAGAATTTTGTCGTCAGGGCGTTAATGCTGAACATTTAGATGGTTCTACACCAAGTGAAACTAGGTTTCAAATTCTCCAACGCTTCCGTAGCGGAACTACTCAAGTCATCACTAATTATGAAATCATTACTGAAGGTTATGACTGTCCTAACATCGAGTGTATCTACTGTGTACGCCCTACTGAAAGTTCTACCCTCTGGCTTCAAATGACTGGACGTGTTCTTAGGACTCACCCCCTCAAACCAACTGCGGTAATCATTGATGTTACCGATAACTGGAAGAAACACGGACTTCCTGATGAACCACGTCAATGGAGCTTAGAACCACAAAGCCGAATTGAATCCCCAACTTTTGGTTTAATCCAATGTTCTAGTTGCACCCATGTTTTTCAACCGCTGCGAGATGAACTTGCGATTATTTATGCAGAAATTGGCGAAGATGGTTTACTAATTCAACATCACTCCTGCACTTGTCCTAGCTGTGGTGATTGTATTGAGTTTACGACTAAAGAAACAAGAGCGCAAAACCCAAGCCTTACAAGAATTCGGCTCAAACACAGTCTCAGTCTTGACATCACTGAAATTGACTTGTCTGTGTCTGGGCAGAAGCTAGAAATGGTTGACGACCTCCTTTACAAACAACACTTAAAACATTCCCCTCCTGCTAAAATCTACAAAGCTATTTTCATGACCTTCATTGAAACAATTGCTGAATTTACTTTGGGAGATTGGCGCGAGATTGTCAAAATGATTGAGCCTTCATTACCTCTGGTTACGAAAAAAGCCTGGGAATTATACATTGAAGGTTTAGATAGACATAAAAATCGCATACTCGCTCTCTCTTTTATTGAACAACGAAAGTTAAAGAATCAAACTAGCTCCTCGTTGCTCAAAGGGGCGTCTCCTGAACCACCCTCGAAGACATCCAATCAAATCTCCTCTCCACAAACACAACCTCACACATCACCTACGTTCATCAAAAAATTAGGGAATTCCTATTTTCAGAATAAATATGCATCCCAATGGAAAGAATCCTTGGCTCACTGTTCAATGTTAACTGGTGATTTTTTGAGCAACAATGCCGGATTATTTCATGTCGAAACTACACCGAAGTTTGTCAATATTTCTATTGAAATTAGAGATATTCCTAGCCTCAGAGCAAGACTCAAAGAAATTTTTGACAACACAGAAATCCAAAATGCTTTTAGTCAAGGTTTTGGCAAACAAGCCAAGGTCATGCTGCGGTTAGCCCAACAGAGCAATCAAGCCACTTCATGAGCAT